>JASJBX010000104.1 GCA_030066295.1 Crocosphaera sp. | reverse complement strand
TTACCGCGCCCTTTGGGCAAAGGCAAAAGGCAAAAGGCAAAAGGCAAAAGTAGATGATAAGCCGAATAATGGTCTCAAGCCTCTTCATTCATGAAGAAGAAAGCGAGTGCGTAATTCGCGGTGCGACCCCGGGAACGCGCACCAAGAGAAGACGCACTCAAGACAGACCAAAACAATCATTTATTTAATCCTCCTACTTGAGGAAGAAGTAAAACTTTTGACTTTTGACTTCTAACTTTTGACTTGTGAATTAAATAACATTTTGAGGAACATAGTCAATATGCAAAACTTCAATTCCACGTCTCCCCCATCCCCAGAAGAATCCAGTGCCATTGTTTATGCTCCCCAGTATAAACAGTCACCACCGATTTTTAAGTCCTTTTTAACCTTATCGGTGGGGGGTTTATGCTTGTTGGGGATTGGTTTTTGGTTGGGGTCTACCCGTCAATCCCTGGAACCCATGGCTCCAGTGGTAGCCGAAAATAGCCATGTTCTCCCGGTTGAAGTAGAGGCATTGGTGGCGGTCAATTCTCATCAACAGTCTCGAACCTATACCGGAGAGATTGTTCCCCGTAATAGCAGTGATTTAGGCTTTGAGAGAGGGGGAACTCTTGTGGAAATTTTAGTCGAAGAAGGACAACAAGTGGCTGTCGGGACTCCCATCGCCCGTTTGGATACCCGTCAGTTGATGATCCAAAAGCAAGAATTACTCGCCCAACGCCAACAGTCCGTGGCTCAACTGCGAGAAATGCAAGCCGGGGCTAGGACTGAAACCATTGACGCAGCTAGGGCAAAATTAGCGCAACAACAGGCCCAACTACGGGAAATGCAGGCCGGTCCAAGAAGGGAAACCATTGCGGCGGCTCGGGCAAATGTCAACAATTTACAAGAACAACTGGAATTATCTGTTAGTAAAAGCGAGCGACGACAAGCCTTATTTGCTCAAGGGGCCCTGTCTCAAGAACAACTCGACGAAGTGATCACCGAAGTTGAAACCCAACAAGCACGAGTTAAAGAAGCCCAAAGTCGCCTCGATGAGTTATTGGCTGGCACTCGTCCCGAAGCAATCATGATGCAGCAAGCAAAGGTGAGAGAGGCCCAAAGTCAACTGAATGAGTTATTGGCCGGCACTCGCTTTGAGGTGATAGACGCTCAAAACGCGGTGGTTAAACAATTAGAGAGTCGCTTAAATAGCTTAGAACTGGATTTAGAAAAAAGTGTTCTCAAAGCTCCTTTTGCTGGCAAAATTTCCCAACGATACCTCGATCGAGGAACCACGGTTTCCAGTGGTCAGTCGGTGGTGCGTTTGGTGCAACTAGAAGAAATGAAAGCCCATATAGGGATTCCGGCAGCCCTGCAATCAAAGATCCAGCGAGGAGAACGGCAATGGCTAAACATCGGAGAAAAATCCTATCAAGCCACCATCAGTAATATTTTGCCAGAAGTGGATGGCACCACCAAGACGATCACCGTTGTTTTGAACTTAGAGGCGCAAGCGGCGCGAGAGGCGGCCGTGGGACAAATGGTAACTTGGCAGTTAGAACAAACCCTAGAGACGGAAGGGTATTGGTTACCCAGCACGGCCTTAGTGACTGGCATCAAAGGGTTGTGGTCCGTTTATGTGTTAGGAGAAACCCAGGGGCAAGAGACGTTTGCCGTAGAACGTCGGGATGTGGAAATTTTGTACACCGATGGGGAAAAAGTGCTGGTGAGGGGAACCCTAGAAGGGAAGGAGCAAATTATTATTAATGGGACGAATCGATTGGTTCCTGGACAAAAAGTCCGTCCCTCTTCTTGAAGAAGGCAGGAGGCAGGAGGCAGGGGGCAGGAGGTTAAATCTCTAGCATAAGAGCCAAATTATCAAGAATAAGGCATTTAAAGCTTAAATAATCTTATTTTCATCTTTTTTTCCCTTCTGCCTTCTACCCGCCCCCTAACCCCCCTTATAGAAGGGGGGATGATTAAGTATTTTTATTCTGATGCAAGATGTGAGTTAAAACCAATGCTAAAACTTAACTTTTTGAATTCTGAGGCTGACTGGTGAATAGTTTATTTTATCGCAATGTTCGACTGTTAATCTTAACGATTGTCGTTATTTTTGTTTGGGGTTTATCTTCTTTTTTCAGCTTACCGCGCATGGAAGATCCCGAAATGACTCCCCGTTTTGCTACCATTACCACGGGCTTTCCTGGGGCTTCCCCGGAACGGGTGGAAAGCCTAGTAACGGATAAACTGGAAGCCTCTTTATTTGAAGTTGAAGAAATTAAAAATGTTACATCCACCTCACAATTGGGTTTTTCCACTGTGTCCGTTGAATTAAACGATAACATTGACGACGTTGATCCGGTTTGGTCACAGGTGCGAGATAAAATTAACGATGTCATTCCTCAGCTACCGGCTACTGCGTCAACCCCTGAGTTTGATACATCTAAGGCTAAAGCTAATGCCTTAATTCTGGCCTTAACCTGGGATCTCGATACGGCGGTTAACTATGGAATTTTGAGTCGTTGGGCCGAAGAATTGGACGATCAACTGCGATTAATTGGGGGAACGGAAAAAGTCGAACAGTTTGGTAACCCTGAAGAAGAAATTATCATCGAGGTTGACCCGAAACAATTAACTAACTTGGGTTTAACCGTCTCAAGTCTCTCCCAACAAATCCTCGATAGTGATGCTAAAGTATCGGCCGGACAATTGAGGAGTCAACAGAGTCGCTTACTGTTTGAAATTACGGGAGAACTGGATTCTCTCGATCGCCTCAATGGTTTACCCATTCAATCCAGTCAGTCGAGCCAAGTGGTACGATTGGGGGATATTGCCGCCATCAGTAAAGGCATTGCTGATCCCCCGGCGGAATTAGCCATAATCAATGGTCGGCCGGCGATCGCTATTTCTGCTTTTGTCGAGTCTCAACAGCGTTTGGATTCTTGGGCAGCCATTACCCACAAAAAACTTCAAAGCTTTGAACAACAACTACCCCACGGGATCGCCTTAGAAACTATTTTTGATCAAAGTGATTATGTAGAAGCACGACTCAACGAGGTTTTAGGGAATTTGGCCCTGGGGGCGATTTTGGTCATTGCCATTACGTTTGTGGTGATGGGTTGGAAGTCTTCTTTCATCGTCGGCATGGCCTTACCTTTATCGGTATTGATGGTGTTCGGTAGCATGAAACTGCTAGGGGTTCCTTTGCACCAAATTTCCATCACGGGATTAATTATTGCGTTGGGACTGTTGATCGATAATGCCATTATTGTCGTAGACGAGGTTCAAACTTATCTACAGAAAGGACTCTCCCCCCAAAAGGCGGTGGCCACCACTATCGGTCATATTTTTACCCCCCTGTTAGCTTCAACCTTTACCAGTGTGTTAGCCTTTATTCCCATTGCCACTGCCCCTGGGGGAACGGGAGAATTTACGGGAACCATTGGGGTGACGGTGATTCTGGCTTTAATTAGTTCTCTGATTCTGGCTTTAACGGTGATTCCTGCTTTAGCCGGTCGCTTACACCGTTGGCAACCGACTTCTACTTCAGGACATTGGTGGGAGACGGGATTTTCTCATCGTCGTTTAACCAAGATGTATCGATGGAGTCTCGATCGCACCTTTAGTCGTCCTCTATTAACGATGGCTGTGATTTTTATTCTTCCGTTATGGGGGTTTATCGCTTCGGGTCATCTCCAACAGCAGTTTTTTCCCCCAACAGACCGGGGTCAATTTTATCTCAATTTTGAATTACCCATCCAAACTGCTTTACCAGAAACCCAGTCCCAAGCCATGGCGGCGCGAGAACTAATCTTACGGCATCCAGAAGTGACAGACGTACAATGGTTTCTAGGAAAAAGTGCGCCGCCTTTTTACTACAATGTCATCCAAAATCGGGAAAATTCCCCCAATTATGGTCAAGCGATCGTCCAACTCAAACCCAAGGTTCAATCTCGACCGTTAATCCAGGCCTTACAAAGTGAACTGGATGAGGCATTTCCCCAAGCCCAGGTGATTCTACGACAATTAGAACAGGGGCCTCCCTTTGATGCCCCCATTGAGTTGCGGTTATATGGGTCTGATTTGAATACGTTACGAAATTTAGGGGATGAACTCCGAGCAGAATTAGCGCAAACCCCTAACGTGATCCATACCCGTGCAACGTTAACGGAAGCCTTACCGAAACTGGGTTTAAATCTGGATGAGGAACAATTGCGTTTAGTGGGACTGGATAAAAGCACCATTGGCCGTCAGTTGGATAGTAGTTTAGAGGGAACGGTTGGGGGTTCGATTTTAGAAGGAACGGAAGAACTGCCGGTCAGGGTTCGCACCACTGCTTTAAAACGGGGGAATTTGGCTGATATTTCTTCGTTGACGTTACTAACGCAAGGAGAGGGAGAAGGTTCGATTGTGCCTTTGTCCGCCGTGGGCGATGTTACCCTGATTCCGGATGTGGTGACCATTTCTCGTCGCAATGGAAAGCGAACCAATACGGTGCAAGGGTTTATCCCGGCGGGAATGCTTCCTGATCAGGTTTTATCGGATTTTGAAGCCCGTTTAAAGGCCAGGGATTTTTCTTTGCCCCCGGGTTATTCTTGGGATTTTGGGGGAGAACAAGAAGAACGGGGAAATGCCCTCAGTAACGTCATTTCAACGGTGGGGGTGTTGTTAATTATGATGATGACCAGTTTGGTGCTAACGTTCAAATCTTTCCGCTTAGCGGGGATTATTCTGATGGTGGCTATGTTATCTATGGGTTTAGGTTTAGGATCGTTGGCCCTATTTGATTATCCTTTCGGATTTACGGCGATTTTGGGTATTATCGGCCTGTTGGGGGTGGTGGTTAATGATTCGATTGTGGTGCTAAGTTCTTTAAACCATGATTCTGAGGCATCTAGAGGCGATCGCCGAGCAGCCCGAAATGTGGTGATCACTGCCACTCGTCACGTCGTTGCGACCACGTTGACCACTATTCTTGGCTTTACCCCCTTGTTATTTGATCCCAGTGGTTTTTGGCCACCGTTAGCCATTACCATTGTCGGCGGATTGGCGGGGGCCACGCTCATTGCTTTATATTTCGTCCCTTCGGCTTATTTATTCCTAAAAGGTCGTAAATTTTCTATGATCAATCGTCAGAAGTTAGCTTAATTATGAATCAATTTTCTAATCCTTGGCTTTTTTGCTCTAAACCGAATCCTGATGCGTCTTTACGGTTGTTTTGTTTTCCCTGTGCCGGGGGATTAGCTTCTCGTTTTAATGTTTGGTCTAAACATTTATTACCAGACATTGAGGTTTATTCTTTACAATTACCAGGACGGGGCAAACGGATTCAAGAACCTTGCATCAAAGAATGGACGGTCTTGATTGATAAGATTACCTTCGCTGTACAAGATTCTTTAGACCGTCCTTTTGCTTTTTTGGGTCATAGTTTGGGGGCATTAATTAGTTTTGAGGTAGCCCATCGTTTACGTCAAAATCATGCCCCCATGCCACAACATTTATTAATGTGTGGTTGTGGGGGCCCCTCTACCCCCATCACTCAACCGTCTATTTCTTCGTTACCAACGCAACTTTTTGTTAAGGAATTGTCTGAACGCTATCAGGCCATTCCTCAGAGTATTCAAGAAGATAGGGATGTGCTTAAACTCTTTTTACCCAGTTTACGGGCGGATTTTAAGTTATTTGAAACCTATGCTTATGGTTCAAAAATCCCTTTGGATTGTCCCATTACTGTGTTTTCGGGTTTGGAAGATTTAGCGGTAACTAAACCTTCTCTTTTAAATTGGAAACAGGAAACCTCAAGAGAGTTTAATCTATCTTTTTTAGAAGGGAATCATTTTTTTCTCCATGATCAACCTCAACTGATGAGTGAAAAAATTTTGGAGGCGGTTTTTTCGTGATCTAAAGGGTTTTACTGGAGACTTTTATCAAATTTTTTGCTAGTTTTACAACCAAATTCTGATAATTTTTTTAAGGATTTTACTGGAAACTTTAACCCCTTTTATGAGGATGGTTAAAATCGATATCGGGACCGACAGGAACCACCCCGGTTGGATTAATGGTTTTATGACTTTGATAATAATGTCCTTTAATATGTTTGAAGTTAACCGTTTCTGCTACTTTGGGAAATTGATACAATTCTCTGACGTATCCCCATAAGTTAGGATAATCTACAATCCGCTTTTTATTACACTTAAAATGTCCCACGTAAACCGCATCAAATCTGACTAATGTGGTAAATAATCGCCAGTCGGCTTCTGTTAATTGTTCTCCCATTAAATAGCGCGAATGAGACAGTCTTTCTTCTAGCCAATCTAAGGTTTCAAATAAAGGGTTGAACCCTTCTTCGTAGGCTTCCTGAGTGGTGGCAAATCCGGCTTTGTACACCCCATTATTAACGGTTTTATAAATTCTGTCATTCACTTGCTCAATCTCGTCTCTTAAGGCTTCTGGATAGTAATCTCCTGGTTTGGCCCCAAGGTGATCAAATGCGCTGTTTAACATCCTAATAATTTCTGAGGATTCATTATTAACAATGGTGTTAGTTTTCTTATCCCATAAAATAGGAACCGTTACCCTACCAGTATATTTTTCATCGGCTTTCGTATAAACTTCATACAAATATTTAGCTTGATGAATGGGATCAGCAATCACTCCTTCTGCTGGTTCAAATGTCCAACCATATTCTCCCATGAACCAGTGAACAACAGAGACAGAAATCATGTCTTCTAGTCCTTTAATGGCTCGAAAAATCAAGGTTCTATGGGCCCAAGGACAAGCATAGGAAACATATAAATGATAGCGGTTCGCTTCTGCCTTAAATCCCCCTTCTCCGTCTTGGGTTATCCAATGACGAAATTGAGATTGTTGGCGAACAAAACGCCCTCCTGTACTTTTGGTATCGTACCATTGATCGTGCCAAACCCCATCAATTAATAATCCCATTTTCTCATCATCCTAGTTGTTTTGTGAACGGACTTTCTCAGTATAGCCCTTTGGTTTCCATTGACGAAATTGTTTAAAAATTAGTTGCCGTAAGTTCGGGGGTAAATAAGATATTAATAAGCCTAATGTTGTTCTTTTAGATGAACCTAAAACCTGTTTTGATGAGGTTAAAAGTTCTCTTCCTTCTGCTGTTTTTCCTTGTTCAATAAATCTGAGTCCTAAGTCTTGTTGGGTTTGGGCTAATTTAATTTTTCGTTTTTCTTCTAAGTCTTGATCGACAAATTTATAATTATTAATAGAGTAAAGTTTGGCTCGCAAAAAGTGTAAATTTTGACCCAAACTGGTTTGTCCTCCATGGAAACGATATTCCATTAAATAATCCGGTAAAAAATAGCCGACTTTTCCCATTAATGCTAATCTAACTAACAGGTCAAAATCTTCACATCCATCTGCTTTTGGGTCCATATAATCTACTTCTTTTAAACAAGAATAACGGAATAAAGTTGAGCCAACTTGTAAACTTTGTTTATCGAAAGTTTGCCAATCTAAGTCTTCAATAATCCCTTCGTTGAGTTGATCTTTTCCCCAACGAATTGCATTTTCTTTAGTGGCAGATTCTACCCTATTACTCTCTTTATCAATCACCCAATGATTGGTACAAACAAAATCAACTTGAGGGTTGTTATCTAATATGGTAACTGTTTTTTCTAGAAATTCCGGGGTTAAGCCATCGTCATCATCAAACTTAATAAAATAATCCCCTTGGGATGCTTCAAACCCTGAACGCATATTGCGACTTCTGCCTATATTTTGTTCATGACGAATATAGCGAATTCGACTATCTTTAAACCCTGCGACAACTTCGGGGGTATTATCAGGAGAACCATCGTCACAAATAATTAATTCAAAGTCCGAATAGGTTTGCTTAAGTACAGTATTCACTGCATAAGTTAGATAATGGGAACGGTTATAAGTCGGAATACAAACACTTACTTTAGCCATAATTTTTAGGAAATAGTGCGCTTAATTTTCCCCATAATTCCTTGTAGTTTTCTACCGGCTTTTGTCAGGGAACTAGGCTGAATAAATTCCCTGGGTTTTTGCTCAGGATTTTTTAAGAAACGATAGTGCAGAAAGACATCTTTATAGTTAATTTTTGCGTCTTCTCCTTGACATAAACGAGCAAAAGATGCTGAAGAATAATTCATATAATGGATACGGTGAATCGGTTTCAATCCTTGTTCATTGTACAGGATATTATCGATGTTAACAAAGGGGTCAGCATCGGCACAATTTCCTGTTCTATCTTGTGCATCGGGACTTTGGGTAAAATTATAAATAGGTCGTTCGCTACGCAAGGTTAGATAGTTATAGAGAAAAACATCATCCCACCAGCCAATTCCATTAATCCATTCTACTTCTCTTTGATTAATTAATTTATCTTCTAATTCCCCTAATTCTTGGGGAGGAAATAACCCTTTTTTTGAGCTAAAAAAACTAGCATCATGAATCTTCGGCCTAATTTCTTCTTCTCTATAACAACCACTGGCTTCTATAAGAGGAATATTAAGGGCTGCGTGTTCCGTTGGTTTACGGTGTTCCCAGTCATCAAAAACGAAATCATACGCTTCTAATTTTTGCCATACCGCCTCAATAGGTTTCATGGCTAAATTATCAGCTTCGTAAAAAATAAAGCGATCAAAATCACCATCAAAAGCCACAAATTTACGGTGCAAATGACCTTTATACCATCTAGGACGACTGGCTTTACTTTCTTTGTTTCTAGGATGAGCATCCCATACTTTATGAGCGAAATTTTCCCATCTGTTGATGGATTCTTGATTGTCAAATAAACTGACATTAGGTCTATTTTTAATCTCGCTTTTGACTTTATCTAAACGATCATCATAAGGAATAATACAAACAGGCAATAAAGAACTAACATTGACTTCAATACTGTTAAGTAGTGCCACTAGCTGATCATAAACGACATCATTTGCTAGGGTATAAATCCCTTGAGATACCATGATTTTTCCTCAAATGATTAGGGTTGATTAATTAATAATTGACCAATCTGATACATCTCAAAACCGATAAATAAACACAAAATAACGGTCACCAATTTATTAAGCCAAGGAATATTCCCTTTTCCGAAGAAAGAAGCCACGAATTTAATAATGACAATGGCCATGGCGACGAACACTAAAATTTTACCTATGTCGAGCATTTCTTTACCTCTTATTAACGTTTGTCTTAGGAAAAATGATGTTACAGTTAACCAAAATTAGGGCTTACTGGGCAACCCGACCATCTGGTAAAATAGCGTTTTCTAGGTTAGCACCTTCCATATTAGCCCCCCCTAAATTTGCTCCTTCTAAATTACTTTTCACCAGTCTTGTGTATTTTAGTTTAGCATTGAGTAAGTTAGCAAATTTAAAATTGGTTTGACTTAAGTTGGCCCCGTTTAAGATTGCCCCTTCTAAATTGGCCCCGGTGAGATTGGCCCCTTCTAAGTTCGCTTCGATGAGGTTAACCCCCTGCAAACTCGCCCCTTCTAAATTGGCCCCTGTTAGGGTAGCCCCTTTCAAGTAAGCATTACTGAGGTTGGCCCCACTTAGGTCAGCTTGGGCTAGGTTAGAGTCTTTCAGGTTAGCATCTTTTAAGTTGGCTTGGGCTAACTTCGCCCCCACTAAGTTCCCTTGTCGTAGGGTGAGATGGCGTAAATAACAGCCCTCACAGTCTTTCGTTGTTAGTAACAGTCGGACAGTGCGCCCTTGCCAATAGATAAACGCGGTGATCCCCACTAAGGCCATGACGGAGAGAAGACTAACCCCAACAATCAGGGATTTTAGAGAATACTGGTCGAGGATGGGCCAAGCAAGTAAAGTCCCTTGTCTTTCAATAGGTAAGGGTTCTAGGGCTTGATAGGCAGTTAAGGCGTTGGGAAAGCGATCGCTGGCCTTGGGGGCTGTCATTTTTCTCAACCATCGTCTAAACCGGGGATGAAGATGGAGCAGTAAATGTTGATAATGGAGTTGATAACTGTGGGCATCGATCAGTTGATGAATGTTGGGTCCTGAAGTCCCGGTCAACAGACAAACCAAGGTCGCCCCCACACTATACAGATCGGAGGCGGTGCTTAGTTGACGGTTAAACATTTCTTCAGGGGGCATAAACCCCACTGTCCCCCGAATGGTGCTACTCAACCCCAGATCGGAGCTTCCCATTCTGGCAAAGCCAAAGTCAATTAAATAAATTTTTAGGCCTTTGTCCCGGTCTATTAGAATGTTGTCTGGTTTAATATCCCCATGGGTCACCGATGGATTTTGTTGTTGAAGATAAATGAGAATTTCGAGGATATGGAGGGCGACTTGTTTAATTTCTTGGGGGGTTAAATCTTTGACTTCCCCTAGGGAGGGGGCTTGTTTATACTCTTGGACTAGGCAAAAACCGTTGGGGGTTTCAAAGGAGTCGAGATAACGGGGAATGGTGGCTAAATTGAGCGATCGCAGCACCTTAATTTCCGATTGATGGGCGCGATAACCGTTCCAGTTGCCGATTTTAGCAAACTGATATTGTTTAACCACCACGGTTTTATGGGTACCCAGATGGGAGGCAAGGTAGGTTACGCGGCCTCCGGTACTATTTTTGCCTAAGACTCGTTCGACGTGGTAGTTATACTGTGAAAAGTCGGGATATCTGGCCATATTCCCCCCCAGGTTAAGCAATGAGTCCTAATCGGGATTTACTGTTCCCCAAAATAGGCTTCGAGAGCCTGTTGGACAATCTGATTCATGGGTCGTTTTTCCTCTTGGGAGGCTTGTTTGAGACGGGCAAACATGGCATCGGGAACGCTGACTCGGTGTTGATTTTTGCGAACGCGACGGGGTTTTTTCGGGGTGTAGCTGTCGGAGAAGGTTCTCAGGGCATCAAAGCCCACTCGTTGACAAAACTGCCCGAAGGTTTCGTTGTCTATTTTTTCTTGTTTAAAGTAGGCAAATAGGGGTTCGAGAAACGTCTCGATGTCTTTGTCGGCTAATTTATCGATGTAGGGTTGGGCCAGTTGGGTTTGATTGGCATCTCCCCCTAACCACACTTGGTACATTCCCGGCGCACTACCCACAAACCCTAATTCTGCCATGTAGGGACGGGCGCAACCGTTGGGACAGCCGGTCATGCGGATGACGATTTTTTCCCCTCCTAAGCCGACTTGGTTTAACACCCCGTGAATGCGGTTTAAAATGCCCGGTAAGGCGCGTTCTGACTCGGTGATGGCCAGTCCACAGGTGGGTAAGGCGGGACAGGCCATGGAGTAGCGGGTTAAAGGATCTATTTTTTCGGGGTCATGGACAATGCCACATTGCAGCAATATGTTGTCAATGCCGACTTGATGTTCTGGGTCAATTTCGTAGAGAATGAGGTTATGGTTGGCCGTCAGGCGCATGGGTAGGGCGTATTCATCGGTGATCTTCTTCAACGCGGTTTTTAACTGAAAACTGCCCTCATCCTTGACCCGGCCATTTTCGATGGAGATGCCTAAAAAGAGTTTACCGTCCCCTTGTTCGTGCCAACCGAGGTAATCTTCGTATTTCCAGTCTGGTAGGGGTTTAAAGGGTTGTAGGGCTTGACCGAAATATTCTTCTACTTGGGTTCTAAATTTATCGAGTCCCCAGTCTTCGATTAGGTATTTCATGCGGGCGTGACGGCGTTGGGTGCGATCGCCGTAGTCCCGTTGGGTGGCGAGGATGGCTTTAACCAACTCAAACACATCGGCTTTGTCCACATAGCCGAGGGGTTCGGCTAATCTGGGGAAGGTTTCTTCTTTGTTGTGGGTACGCCCCATGCCACCGCCGGTAAGCACGTTAAACCCTAATAATTCCCCACTGTCATCGCTGATCACCACTAAACTCACATCGTGGGTGTAGAGATCGATGGAGTTGTCCCCTGGTACGGTGACGCTACACTTGAATTTACGGGGCATATAGTGTTGGCCGTAAAGGGGTTCTTCCCCTTCTTTGATGAGGGTGCCGTTGCCGTTCCGTTGACGGGCTGCGGTGACTTCGGGGGCTTCTTCGACGCTGATGGCTTTTTCTCCATCTAGCCAAATTTCGTAATAGGCGTTACTTTGGGGTCGCAGCAGATCGGCAATTTTATCGGCGTATTCCCAAGCGTGTTGGTACTCAGGGCGATTTTTCAAGGGGGCCGGTGGGGCCATGACGTTACGGTTGAGATCCCCACAAGCCCCTAGGGTTGACCCCATGCTCTTGACAATAGAGGCGATCGCTGTCTTGAGATTTTTCTTCAAAATACCATGGAGTTGAAACCCTTGTCGGGTGGTAACTCGCAGGGTATGATTACCGTATTCGTCACTGAGGTCATCTAAGGTGGCATACAGTTGCGCCGAGATATAACCCCCAGGGTTACGGGTTCGCAACATCATTTGATAGTCTTTTTCTTGTCCTTTGACGCGGTTATCTCGGTTATCTTGTTGATAAGACCCATGAAATTTGAGGATTTGTACCGCATCTTGGCTAAAATAGCTGGTATCTTCTAATAATTCGCTTTTTAACGGCTCTCTTAAGAAGTTGCTCTGTTCTTTAATGTTTTCTAGTTTGGAAACTTTGCGGGTAGGTGAAACGGGAGTTTTGACCATTGCAATGAATATTAAAAGCTGAACTAATCTAACTATGTTCGTTCAGTCAGATTTTGAGTGACTTTTTTTATCTTAACTGTTTTCAGTCTCTCTAATTCTTTAAAAAATGTGACAAGCTTTTCTCTATCTGAAATCTTCAAAATTTAAGTTGACTCATTGGCAAATTACGGATTATTTAAACCTCTGAAAATTACACTACAAACAGTCATTGAATTCAATCAATCAATTAAGCGAATAACAACCTATCCAAAAATTACACTTGATCATCCATTTTCGAGAAACCACTGCACCGGTCAAATCCCATTTTCTGGGCAGGTTTCTAGGCGCGTTGGATCTGTGATATAACTATGAAGACTAAGGCATGGGAAATCTTGTCTATTTTGGCTTATCATCGATATTCTATCTGTGATGGTCAGGGTTTTCAAGCCCCCGTTTCCCATAACTTACTCGCTCGTTGACACTTTGTACTATCGTTAAGTTATTCATGACAACATTGCTCACTCCGTCTCAACCGTCGGTTTCTCCTCAACTCGATGAGAATATTCGGTTACGTGACATTCTCAAAACGTTACCCGCAGAGGTTTTTGTTAAAAATCCCCGTAAAGCCTGGTTTAAGGTCATTCTTACGGTTTCTATGGTGGCTTTAGGATGGGCTGCTTTGGCGGTTTCCCCTTGGTACTTACTCCCTCTTTTCTGGGCATTTACGGGAACAGCAATGACGGGATTATTTGTCATTGGCCATGACTGTGGCCATCGGTCTTTTTCTAATAGTAACTGGGTCAATGATTTTGTTGGTCATACTGTTTTCTTACCTTTATTTTACCCGTTTCACGGTTGGCGGATTCTCCACAATCATCATCATAAACATACCAATAAGTTAGATGTTGATAACGCTTGGGACCCTTTTATGCCAGAATTTTATGAAACATTTTCTGCTTTTGAAAAGTGGGGGTATCGACAGTTAAGAGGTCGTTTTTGGTGGTTTGCTTCTGTGGTTCACTGGGCAAAAATTCACTTTGACTGGACTAAATTTGACGGAAAAGACAGAGAACAGATTCGTTTCTCTGCTTTGGTGGTTATTGTGGCTGCTATTATTGCTTTTCCCATTGCTTTTGCCACACTCGGTATCTGGGGTGTGATTAAGTTTTGGTTGTTACCTTGGTTAGTATTCCACTTTTGGATGAGTACCTTTACGTTGGTTCATCATACGGTTCCCAATATTCCCTTTAAAAAAGAAGCAGATTGGAACGAGGCCCAAGCACAATTATCGGGTACGGTTCACTGTGATTATCCTCGCTGGGTGGAAATTTTGTGTCATGACATCAATGTTCATATTCCCCACCATGTTTCTACGGGAATACCTAGCTATAATTTAAGAATGGCTCATCAAAGTTTAAAAGAAAATTGGGGTGATTATTTGTGTGAATTACGCTTTTCTTGGCCATTAATGAATGAAATTACCACTCAATGTCATCTCTATCATCCTGAGACAAATTATCAAAGTTTTAAACAATATTATCAGAGCAAAAAATAATTTTTTCTCTCCCTAAAGCTTTCAGATTAACTCTGTGAGAAATCGCTGGCCTCCAGCGATTCTTTTTTTATTGTTAAGATATGATAAGAAAATTAACAAAATGTTCCAAACCTGATCAAAATAGACTGTTTCGTTATATGGCACTTTCCAGACTCCGACAACTCACGACTTATCTCCGTCCCCATTGGCGTAATGTGACCCTAGGAATGATAGCCCTATTGGTGGTCAATGGGTTGGGAGTCTATATCCCCCTTCTCATGCGAGATAGTATTGATAATCTGAGGCAAGGGTTTAGTTTTGAAGAAATTTTACGAACTGTCATCCTTATTTTCATTTTAGCGTCTATTTCTTTGGTAATTCGGATGTTATCTCGTCTTTATATTTTTGGAGTCGGACGGGATGTGGAGTTCCGTCTTAAACAAGGCATCTTTGACCATTTATTGACCCTAGAACCCGCCTATTTTTCCACCAATACCTCGGGGGACTTAATTAACCGTGCCACTAGCGACGTGGACAATATTCGTCGTTTGGTGGGGTTTGCCTTACTCAGTTTAGCCAATACTATTTTTGCCTACGGGTTAACCCTTCCTGCTATGTTAGCTATTAATGTACGGTTAAGTTTACTCGCTGTGGCAGTGTACCCTTTAATGTTAATTACGGTACAAATATTTAGTCAAAAATTACAAAAACAACAGTTAGAGGTACAGGAAAAACTCTCCGATATCAGTCAACTCATTCAAGAAGATATGAGTGGTATTGCCTTGATCAAAATTTATGCCCAAGAAGAGAACGAACGACAAGCATTTGCTGATAGAAACCGCCAGCTTCTTAACGCCAATCTAAAACTAGCTCAAACTCGTAACATTCTCTTTCCCTTAATCGAAGGATTATCCTATATCAGCCTTTTATTACTATTAGCATTTGGCACATCAGCTATCAACCAGGGTATCATCAGTATTGGCGATTTTATCGCCCTACTTATTCTCGTGGAAAGGTTGGTTTTTCCGACGGCTTTACTGGGATTTACTATCACTGCTTATCAACGGGGAGAAGTCAGTGTTGATCGAGTCGAAGCTATCTTTCAAACGGAGCCTAAAATCCAAAATTCAGTTAATAATCTGTCTTTATCTCTAGAATCGATTAGAGGAAAAATTACCGCCCAAAACTTGAGCTATACTTACCCAGGAGAGCAAAAAACAGCCCTTGAAGATATTACTTTTACGGTTCAACCAGGAGAAATTGTTGCTATTGTTGGTCCGATTGGCTCAGGAAAAACAACATTAGCTAATAGTCTTCCCCGTTTATTAGATATTGAAAATAAACAGCTATTTATTGATAATTACGATGTCACTCAATTAGACTTAAAACTCTTACGAAAGGCCATCGCTTATGTTCCCCAAGATAGCTTCTTATTTAGCACTACCATTCTTAACAATGTTCGCTATGGTGACCCCTTAAAAGAGCAATTTGAGGTGGAAAGTGTAGCCAAAAAAGCAGAAATTCACCAAGAAATCTTGAATTTTCCCCAACAGTATGAAACTATGGTGGGTGAAAGAGGAATTACTTTATCAGGAGGACAACGCCAACGCACCGCATTAGCTAGAGCATTACTGATGAATGCCCCTGTGTTAATATTAGATGATGCCCTGTCGAGTGTGGATAACAAAACAGCTACCCATATTCTCAAAAGTCTCTCCCAAGAAAGACAGAGAACCATTATTTTTATTTCCCATCAACTCTCTGCTGCTGCACAAACCGATCGCATTTTTGTCATGAATCATGGGAAAATTGTTCAGATAGGGACTCATCAACAGTTAGTTAATCAAGAAGGCCTGTATCAAAGTCTCTGGCAACAACATCAACTAGCAGAAACAATGGGGTGAACTACCCCAACTAAATCAAAGATTATAGTTGGGGCTTCCAATCTCATCGGGAGTTGCGCGCTATTAGGCAAGAAATCCTACCCCCTAGCTATCTTACACTCCCTCCATTGGCAGTCTCGCTAGTTCCTAACGAGAGTATCCGTAAGGCTTCATTTCTAATGTTTATTGAGGCATTTATGTCACGGTCATGGGTGGTTTGACAATGCTCACAAGTCCAGGTTCTAATATCAAGAGGTAGATTATCAACAAATGTGGGTATTTTGATAGTATTTTTAGGTAGGGACTTATGCACGACATTTTTGTTAAATTGATCCCTAATCTGGGGAACCCTAGTCATAGATAGGTAAAGCCTATTATTTCCCTATTTTAGTGAAGGATTTTAACTTAATATGAACCCTCGCCAAGAAGAATACGCTGTCACTCTGATTAATCCGAGAAACCAAGCCCAAAAAACCATTACAGTCGCTGCTGATCAAGTCATTTTAGATAGGGCCAAACAACAGGGGATTGCGCTTCCTGCCTGTTGTTGTGCGGCGGCTTGCACTGTCTGCACCGGCAAGGTGATTGAGGGAACTGTCGAACAAACGGCTCAGGCCATTCAATTTTTGGGTTATCCTTTGGTGGATGCTGGTTATGTACTGACCTGTGCTGCTTCTCCTAAGTCTGATTGTACAATCCTAACCTATCAAGAAGAAGAAATATTCTAAATTTTAAGAGGATGAGGTGGTATTTTCCCACCTCATGGATTAAACCCTTCCTTGCAGTAAATTATGTGGCAAAAAAACAATCGATAGGTACACTTATCCTATCGATTGTTTTTTAACGATCCTTATAGTAACTAATTTTCTGTCAACTCTTCAACTAATCTTTTGAATAGCATTCTTGCTGCATGACTAGCTGTTTTCATGGTTAACAGTCTGTAGGGTGTTCCCTGTAATTTAGGCCGGTTCATCCACTCATGTATCTCACATAAAATAGGATGGTTTTTCCTGGACTGCATCGGTTGGACACTGGTATAAATCCATTGCC
>JASJBX010000028.1 GCA_030066295.1 Crocosphaera sp. | reverse complement strand
CCAGCCCCACCTTGTTGACCATTATAGCAAGTCACTGGCGATTCATCCCACACTTGTTTAATTATTTTTGATTGAAAACAAAGTGTGGGGCTTCTCGCCAAATAAGCTAAATAAGGATTCAGTGAGATTGAGGGACTTAAGTCTAGGTAAGATACCTTAAAAATTAATCTCATATCCGCAATTTCTACCATCTATTTTGTGGCAAGTAAGATAAGCTGAAATTAGATGAGATATTCTATAGATACAATTACCATGAACGTTTTATTACCTCGTGTCCTGAGAACCCTTTACCGCAAAGAACCTATTTCTAGTTTTATCCTAGTGGTTGGGGCTGTGGATGCGGTTATGGGAGGTGTGGGACAACAATGGTCATTATTCTCCTTTGGCCTGTTCATTGTTTCTCTTTCGATTATTCTACGCTGGTGGCAAGTACAAAAAGCCCAACCCATTGCTACAGAAGATAGACCAAGACGCTATCTTCCCCCCAGTTCCTCCCCTATGCCTCTGCCTCTATTAACCCATGATAAGACCCGTCGTTAAGCAAAACCCTGTGAAAGTAGATACAATGGGCGTAAAAAATTCACCCTAGACATCCCCCATTGTACGATGAAGCATCAGGACAAACACAAACAACGAGCCACCTCTTTAGGACTAATGTTAGGGATTTTAGTTCTTTTGGGGCAAGGTTGGCTGTTTTCTAGCTCTGCTCAGTTGATTCGTCAACAACGAGAAGCCTTATCTGAGCAGAAAATTAACTCGGTTAACCTCGGTGTCCGCTTGAAACACCGTTTAGAAGGTCACACCACTCCCATTCGGTCTTTAGCCTTTAGTCCCAATGGGGAAACGGTTATTAGTGGTGGGGGAACTAATGAACCTTTTTTAAAATTTTGGTCTATCCGACATGGAGATGAAGTGGATACCCTTCGCAGTCAAAGTTCAGCTATTTTGACCCTAGCGGTTTCCCCCAATGGCAAAACTCTCATCACCAGTGGCGAAGACGCGGATGTTCATTTTTGGGTCTGGCCCGACAAAGGCAGTAAAGTTACTTTTTTTGATCACTACAGCTATGTGTTAGATTTAGTGGTGACCCCTGACAGTCAATTGCTCATCACAGGTGCTTTGGATGGAATTCGGGTCTGGACCTTAGAACCCCCTCATTTTCTCTATCAATTAGAAGATTTTGGCACCCCTGCTCATGCTTTGGCTATGCACCCCAATGGTTTTCTGGTGGCCAGTGCGGACGATAAGGGAAAGGTCAGATTTTGGAATCTCAGAGATAAGACTATCGTCTCAGAATTTGAAGCCCATTCCCAACCCATTTCTGGCTTAGCCATTACCCCGGATCAGAAAACTTTGATTACTGCTAGTCATGATAGCACCATTAAAATCTGGGATCTGGCCACCGGTAATTTGTTAGATAGTTGGAAAGCGCATAAGGGGAAAGTTCAGTCCATTTCTCTGAGTCCCAATGGTCAAGTGTTGGCGAGTGCTAGTATTGATGGGGTGAAACTGTGGAACGTGGAAACGGGACGGTTATTGCGTCATTTGCAAGACCACACCGACTGGGTTAATGTGGTCGCTTTCAGTCCCGATGGTCAATATTTGGCTTCTGGAGGGTTTGATAAAGTGGTTAACCTGTGGGAAATTTCTCCCGGCTTTTATCAATCTTTGAGTTTACCCCGATTTTCCCGATAAATTGTTGATAGTCTATGGCCCAAGATCAAAAACACCCCCAAGAACAACGCGATCGCCAGATTGTTAATGAGTTATTAATGGCTGATCCGGATGACCGCAGTTTAGCAGAATTAGCCAGACTTCGCATTCGTTATGGTAATTTTCCAGGGGCCCGGCAATTAAGTCGGGATTTAGATTTAATTTTAGAACAATGGCAATTAACCGAAGCAGAATTATTCGAGAAAACCCGTCAACTTCATGAAAAGGGAAAGGTTTATAAGCGTTCTTCTGGTGAAGATGTACAAGATTGGACTTAGTTTTTTTGTTATTATACTCAGGGTGAACATATCTAAATTTAGGAGGTAAGGGTTTGATCTCAAATTCGATTCTCAAGCTTCAAGCTATCAATTTTTAAAGAGGGTCTCTCAATCGGATTTGGTTTGATTCGGATAAGGGAAAAAGGCGAAATCCAAAAATAAATTTTTTATCAAAATAATCCCAATAATGTCTTTTAATCGTCGTCAATTTTTAACCGCATCTCTGGGAAGTTTAACCCTTTTAACTTCTCTGTATTCTACAGCATCGGCACAAAATTCTTCTCTTATTAAACCTCGAAAACTTAAACCGAGTTCGGGGGTTGGGTTAGTCAGTCCATCAGGAACAACCTTTATCACAGAACATATTGATATTGTACAAGATGCCGTTAAAGCGTTGGGATTAGTTCCTTATATAGCACCCCATATTTTAGATCAATACGGTTATTTAGCAGGAAAAGATCAAGATCGCGCCAATGATATTAATCGCTTTTTTGCTGATCCTAAAATTGATTTAATCTTACCCATTCGCGGGGGGTGGGGATGCGCCCGCATTCTTCCTTATTTAGATTATAATTTAATTAAAAATAACCCTAAGATTATTATTGGTTTTAGCGATTTAACGACTTTATTAATGGCTATTTATACACAGTCGGGTTTGGTTACGTTTCACGGACCAAATGGGATGACATCCTGGCGAGAAAAACAAGTTAGTTCTTTTAAACAAGCGTTATTTACTGACGAAAACATTAGTTTTAAAAATGAACAAGCTTCCGAAGATAATGATCGATTAATGCAGGTAAAAAACCGTATTAAAACCATAAACTCAGGAACCGCTAGGGGTAAAATTATCGGAGGGAATTTATCGGTTTTATCGGCAATTGTTGGTTCTCCTTATGTTCCAGATTTTACAGGACATATCTTATTTCTTGAGGATATTGGCGAAGATATTTACCGCATTGATCGCATGATCACCCATTTAAAAGTGGCTGGAATTTTGGATAAAATATCAGGCTTTATTTTTGGAGAATGTACTAACTGTTTACCGGATGGAGGTTACGCTTCTTTAACCTTAGAACAAGTTTTAAACGATCATATCAAACCATTAGGAATACCGGCATGGATGGGCGCACAAATTGGTCATATTGAACCGATTTTAACCTTTCCGATGGGTGTAGAAGTAGAAATCAATGCTGATACTGGAACTATTAATTATTTAGAATCAGGGGTTATTTAAGCTTTTTTCTAAAAGATTTTTGATGATAACTGTATCAGTGTCCGATACTAAAAGACTAGGATAAATTGCAGTTTTTTGAGTGGGATGGTGTAATATTTTACATCCTTGTTCTGTATTATAATAATTAAAACCTAAGCTTTGATTAACGATAGCAATTATATCAAAATTCATCTTAGTATCATTAAAATTAATCGGTTTTCCCTCTTGAGGATCAATAATTTCAATAAAGTAGTTGTCTTGTTCTGAAATCTGTTTCATCCTATGTGCTAATTGCAAAAATTCTTGTTTTAATCTTTCTTTTTCCTCTTCGGTTTCTTGACTAATTGTTTCTATCGGAATTTTAGCATATAATAAAATAATAAGAATACTTCTAGGAATTGATTTCCATGTTGGTAATAAATCAGTAACATGATCAATAATAAATTGAGTAGGAGTATGAATATAAATTTCTATCGGAAACTTGATCGTTGTTTGATAAGTTATTAATGGCTTTTTTTTTGACATTGATCTCAATATTAAAACATAAAAAAGGTAAGTAATATTGATTTTACTTACCCTAAAAATCGTTAATTATCTAAGTCGCACTTGCTTCTAACTCTTCTTTTTTAGATACTTTTAATTGTATCCAAGCTGTGACAATGTGAGACAGTAAACCAATGGGGCCAGCTAATAAACATAAGATCAGAGAATGAATTGTAAAAATGCCTTTCTCTTTTCCTTCTAAATAAATATATCTACCCGTAAATAAATCTAAAACAATAAAATGTATCCACCCCGTTAGCATAACAGGTTCTTGACTAAACAGTTGAGCTAATATAGGTAAAGTTGGGTTAGAAAATGCTTCAACAGATTCAGGATCAAGACTAACCGAAAAAAGATAAATATATAACCCCGCTAAAGGAACAAAAGGAAGATAGGAAGACATAATTTTTTCAGTCACCCCCCATTTTGGTAAGATTACCATTAATAACCAAAAGGGTAAAGCATAAAGATTAGCAATGTTGAAGAGAAGACTTAAATCAATCATTTTAAATTTTCCTTAAGAAAGTTAAATTTTCACTTTTTAGTGTAACCTATTTTGATTAATAGCGTTATGATGAGAGTAAATACAAAAAATTGGTAGTAATATCAATTGTCTTGGTCTAGGCTTAAATTTTAGCAGTCCGACTTTGTTATGTCTTCTAGTTATGCTACGATGTTAAATCCAGCTTTACTTTGGTTAATTGCTGGTGCTATTCTCTGTTTTTCTGAGGCAATTTTTCCCGTTGCTTTTGTCGCTTTTATGATGGGAATTAGTGCTATTGTGGTAGCAGCGATCGCCCTAGTGATTCCTTCTTTTCCTATACAAGTTATCCTCTGGTTAAGTTTGTCAACCATTTTGATTGTGGGATCAAGGCGTTTTGTTCCTAAGAAAAAATCATTGAATTCAATAGTTGGTGATGCACAAGAAGGAGAAACTTTAACGGAAATTCTACCAGGAAAAACAGGAAGGGTTCTCTATGAGGGTAACTCATGGCAAGCCATTTGTGCTGACGATAAAATAGCCCTTTTACCTCATCAAAAAGTTTATATAGTCACCAGAAAAGGCAATACTTTGATTGTATTACCTGAATTTTTAGATAAGGCTTAAACTTTCTCATTAATGACAAATCTAACAGTGATAACTTAGTATTTAGGAGTGTTTAAAATGAGTCAATTCTTCTTTTTTGTTATTTTGTTCCTGGGAGGTTCAACTGTTTTTGGATCTGTGAAAATTGTCAATGAAAAAAATGAGTATTTAATCGAGAGATTAGGGAGTTATAATAAAAAACTCAGTCCTGGACTAAACTTCATTTTTCCTTTCATTGATCGCGTGGTTTATAAAGAAACAATTCGGGAAAAAGTTATCGATATTCCGCCCCAATCTTGTATTACAAAAGATAACGTTTCTATTACCGTTGATGCTGTGGTGTACTGGCGAATCATGGATATGGAGAAAGCCTATTATAAAGTCGAAAACCTCCAATCTGCTATGGTTAATCTCGTGTTAACACAAATTCGCTCAGAAATTGGTAAACTAGAATTAGACCAAACTTTCACCGCCAGAACCGAAATTAACGAGATATTATTACGAGAATTAGACATCGCTACCGATCCCTGGGGTGTGAAAGTAACCAGAGTCGAATTAAGGGATATTATGCCCTCAAAAGCCGTTCAAGATTCGATGGAATTACAGATGGCAGCAGAACGCAAAAAACGGGCTGCTATTCTAACCTCTGAAGGGGAAAGAGATTCAGCTATCAACTCAGCCCAAGGTAAGGCAGAGTCAAGGATTTTAGAAGCAGAAGCACAGAAAAAAGCAGAAATTTTGCAAGCAGAAGCGGAACGTCAACAACAAATATTAAAAGCAGAAGCGATCGCCAAAGCTATTGATATTTTAACCGAAAAAATCAATACCGATCCCAACGCCCGCGAAGCCTTACAATTTTTACTCGCCCAAAACTATCTCGATATGGGGGTAAAAATTGGTAGCAGTGACAGCAGTAAGGTGATGTTTATGGATCCTAGAAACATCATGTCAACCTTAGAAGGCGTGCGATCAGTGGTTGGTTTTCAATCCGATGAATATCAACAATTAACCCAAGACTTAGAGAAGATTGATCGTCATTTATCTGAGTAAAAATAGGAATTTTAGAGCAAAATTTTTCCACCAATAAGGATACAATAAAGGTGTGACAAAATTAGTGATTTATCTAAGATTTTCTATGGTTAATAAAATCAAAAAAAAATTAACTAATTCACCTTTTAGATATCCTGGGGGAAAGTTTTATGCCCGCAAGTTGATTTTAGCTTGTTTACCACCCCATGAAAAATATTGCGAATTATTCGCTGGGGGGCATCGATCTTTTTTACTAAAAATAAAGTTAATCTCAATATTCTTAACGATAAAGATGAACAATTAATGAATTGTTATACGCAAATTAGAGATAATGTTGAAGCTTTGATCTCTCTTCTCTCAGGAATTTCTGCCAGTAAAGAATTACATTCTTAATTTAGTGTTAAATTATCAAAAAGTGTTGCATGTAGTGTTTTGAAATTTATCCCGATTAAAATTATATATTTCTTTTATTTTTAGTTATCAAAAAATATCCCCTAGAAATTTCTAGGGGAATAAGTTTTATAGATTATCTATTAATCTAAAAATTCACTAAAACGATCATCTTGCCAATAACTATTAAAAATCTCGTTATTTTTAGCTAGATTAAAAATGGTATTAGGGGCAATATCAAGAGCTTCTAATAAGCAGTTAATAGCTTGATCATTGTTATCTAAAGCTGCATGACAATGACTTTGATGATACCAAGCATATTCGTCATTGGGTTCAGCTTCTAGGGCTTTTTCGTAACAATTAATCGCTTCATCAAAACGGTTTAATTCTTGTAAAATTTTTCCCTGTTGATACCATCCCCAATAATCATAAGGTTTAATTGATAAAGCTTTTTCGTAATGAGTTAAAGCTGCTTCTAACTCCCCTTGATGGCGTAAACAGTCTCCTTTGCGATACCATGACCAATAATCGTTCGGTCTGATGGTTAACGCTTGATCGTAAGCTGCGATCGCTTCGGAATATTTTTCCCATAAACGATAAGCTTCTCCGATGCGATATTGCGCCCAATAATCGTCAGAATAGATTAATAAAGCCTTTTTGAAGCAGTTAATAGCGTTTTCGTACTCTTTTAACTCTTCCAGATGGATACAGCCTTTATCATACCAAGACCAGTAATTGTTTGGTTCGATAGTAACGGCGTTTTCGTAGCTGACGACAGCTTCTTCGTAGCGGCCTAACTCTTCTAATGTCATACCCTTTTTATACCAAGCCCAGTAGTCATTTGGATAATATTCTAAGGCTTTTTCGTAACAGATTAACGCTTCTGCATAAAGTTGATCCATACGCAGTCTATTTCCCTGCTGATACCAACTGTGATAACTATCGGGACGACATTCTAAAGGGCGGTAAATGGTCACTTTACTCTGTATCATGGCTAGGAAGGGAGATGATCTAACAATTTATAAACTAACTATGTAAAAATTACATTAAGAGATTCAAGAATAACAAAACAGTTGACCAGTTATTAGTTATCTCTAATTGAGTACATTTACGGTAGGGTGGGTTAGACCGCTATAATTAAGGTTATCACGGGAATATAACAATCCGTCGCAACCCACCATTTTCGTTAATACAATTCATTGCTATAGTTCCTAACTCCCACTTCATATTATGTTACCTTCAGATTTATTAATGTACCGTTATAGTGGAGATACCATTGTACCGAAACGTTTATCTTTAAATGATAGCACAATTAATTTAGCGGCTGAAGAAATTGATTGTTTTTTAAACTGTGTTGATCAAACACAAAAACAGTTAAATGCAAAGTTAGCAGAATTAGAAGGAGACAACCCCAATTATCGGGTAAAAAGAGGCTTAGCCCATTTATTAAAAAATCATTTTTCTACTTTTGAAATTGTTAGTCCTCTAGAACCAAAAGAATTAAGACAAAAAGTCTTTACTTGCGCTGCGGAATCTTTACCCATTCCTCAAAATCGACCAAAATTACTGGAAAAAATAAGCAGTTTACTAACAGAAGAATTAAAAAGGGAAGTATTACCCAGTGAAATTGAAAGAGGGTTATATGCTGATTTACAAGAAAACAGAATATTAACAAATTTTGAACCACCGGAACCAGAAACTTTAATCCATCGTTATAATTTATCCCAAATTCAAGGGGTTTTTTACCGTTCTAATTATATTATCATTAATGCTCATCGCAATGATCCAGGAGAATATAAGCTACTATTTCGTTACTTAAAATTGTTTCAATTGATGGCTTATATTGAAGGAGATGCTGACACCGGTTTTACCATTACTATTGATGGGCCTACCAGTTTATTTAAACCCAGTACCCGTTACGGTTTATCCTTAGCAAAGATGATTCCCGCCTTACTTCATGTCAGTAAATGGAATCTAAGAACCAAGTTACAAACTAAAGATTCTTATACAGGAGGCATCAAAACCAGTTACTTTAATTTAGACGATCATTGTGGTTTAGTTACCCATTATTCTCGGGGAAAAACCTATGATAGTATGTTAGAAGAATCCTTTGCTAAACGTTGGAATAAATTAAAAACCGACTGGAAATTAGAGCGAGAAGTTGACTTAATTCCTATTCCTGGAAGTGTGATGATTCCTGATTTTAGATTAGTGCATCCTGATGGGAGAGATTATGTACTAGAAATTGTCGGTTATTGGCGACCTGATTATTTAAGAAAGAAGTTTTATCAAGTGCAAAATGCTGATAATGATAACATTATTTTAGCTATTTCTGAAAGGTTGAATTTAGATAAAGCAGGGGTAAATTTTAATGAAACTCCAGCAAAAGTTATCTGGTTTAAAGATAAGTTAAATCCAAAAGTTGTATTGTCCTTGTTGGAAAATGAGCAATCTTAAAATATCAATAAACACGATAACAAGATAATAACATCCCTTAAAAGTAGATGGTGAAGGGTATTCATGAGCTTACACCTATCGCTTGACTTCCCAATCCTGGACGGTGGAAAGGGAAGACGGACAAGCAGATATCCCCATTCCAGGAATTATCGAAATTTTCAGTTAAAAATATGTTTATGATTTCTTCTTCAATTTACTGGTTAGTCCTAGAACACCAATCGTCATTAAAGTGATCACAGAACTTGGCTCAGAAGTAGTTACTGCCACAGGAGTAAAATTGACTGAATTAATATTGCTTTGTACAATATCTGCCGTAGCTTGATTAGTCAATGTCGCAAAACTGGAGCCAAAAAAGCTTAAAATAAAATTATTAGTTGAGCTAGAAAAATTAATATTTGAATTGATAATTTCTCCTTCAATAACTTCAAAAGAGTTTAACTGAGCATTGGCAAAAAAGTCTGTACCATTAGGGGGTGATACTTCAGCCGGACTAGAGGTAACAACCACAGAATTTGCAGCAAAAATGCCATCACCATCGGGTAATTCAATCGTACCTTCTACAGTACCTGGTACTCCAGCTGCTGAAAGGTTTTCATCACTAAAAGAGAAGCTAAAAGTGGCAGCGTTTACCACAGAAGCGGAACTAAAAACAGAAGCTACAGCTAAACTGATAGCAACATAACTAAAATCTTTTAATTCTTTGAGGTTATTTTCTGTAACTTTTGCCATGATAGTATTCTCAACTTGCTTATCCTATGTTGATTATAGAGTATAAATACATATTAGTTTTAAAATCAATCTTCAATTAAGAAAGGTTCTTAAAGTCTCTAAAGTTTGCTCTCCTGTAGTTTGCCAACTAAATTTTTTGGAATGTTGTAAACCGAGGGTTTTTAATTGCGATCGCAGTTCATTATCGGTAGCAATTTTTTCCATTGCTATTGTTAACTCTTCTACATTATAAGGGTTAATTAATAAGGCTGCATTTCCTGCGACTTCGGGTAAGGAAGAGAGGTTTGATGTAATAACAGGGGTTCCACATCCCATTGCTTCTAAGACAGGGAACCCAAACCCTTCCCATAAAGAAGGAAATACTAATGCTAAGGCTTTATTTATAATAATTGGTAACTCTTTATATTCTACATAATCAAGAATTTTTAGTTGTTTTTCAATGCCTAATTCTTGTGCTTGTTCTATTAATTTAGGAGTATAACGGTTATCCGTTGGCCCAGCTAACCAAAGTTGATAATCTTGTCGTTTTTTTAAGTTAGCAAATGCTTTGATGATACGGTTAACATTCTTATGGGGATCATGACGACCTAAATAAAGAAAATAAGGAATATTTAAAGTATTTTCTTCGACTTGTAAAGGTTGAAAATGAGTCTGATCATAACCTAGTAAAATAGGGGTTATTTTTTGAGCAGAAATGTTATATATATCAACAATATCTTTAGCAGTTGCTTGAGAGTTACAGATAATATGTTCTGCTTGTTTAAGAACTTGAGGAATATAATATTTAAAATAAGGAGTTAAAGGGGATGTTTTCTTAGGAAAGCGTAACGGAATTAAATCATGTACCATTACCACCGAACGACATTTACTATATAAAGGTGCTTCAGGAACAGGAGAAAATAGTAAGTCTGCTTGTAATGTATTGTAAATTTTCGGTAGTTTAAACTGTGTCCAGAGTAAGCGGTTTAAGTGTCCTTTTGATCCGTGTTCTGGGGTTAAATTATTAGGAACTAAATAGGTGTTGAAATCCTGGTATTGTTGGGATGCTAATAAAGTGGTTTCTAAAGATTTTAAATAAGGGAAAACATTATTAGCGTAAACAGTAATTCCTGTTGGTTTTGATAACAGTAAAGATAAATTGATTAGTAACTTTGATTGTTTTTCTATCATAAATTTAGGTTTTTGTAAACATCTAAAGTTTTTTCTGCTGTTCGTTTCCAGGAAAACTTATTAGCTTGTATTTTACCCTTATTAATCATTTCTTTTCTTAAGGTTGAATTATCTACTACTTTTAACATAATTTGTGCTAATTGATAATAGTCGGTGGGATCAATATATAAAGCTGCATCTCCTGCAACTTCCGGTAAAGAAGAGGTATGAGAGGTAATAACAGGGGAACCTAATGTCATCGCTTCTAAAACAGGTAAACCAAACCCTTCATAAAAAGAAGGATAGATAAATGCTTCTGCTTGACTGTAAAAAATAGCTACTAACTCATCAGAAATATAGTCTAAATGTTGGATATCTTCTTTGAATGAGGATGATTCTATTTTTTCTAAAATATCTTGATAATTCCATCCTTTTTTGCCTATTAATATTAATTGATGAGGAATTTTATAGTGTTGTTTCAAATATTCAAACGCTTCGATTAAAGTTATAATATTTTTTCTCGGTTCCAAGGTACTCACAAAAAGAAAATAGGGTTTATATAAATAATAATCAATGACATCTCGATGATCATATAAAAGTTGACGGTTTAAATAGTTAGGAGAATAACGACTTGCTTGGGGTGTTACATAAATAATATTAGGATCAATATTGAGTAAGTCTATGATATCTTTTTTCGTATTTTCTGAAAAGGTTATGATAGCATCTGTCCAACTTAAACAACGTTTAATTCTTTCTAGATAACCTTTAACAATTTTTGTCGAATATTGGGGATATTTAACAAAAGTTAGATCGTGTATGGTCATTATTTTGGCTGCTTTCTTATAAGGAAAAATATAATGATCTGTCCCCTGAATAATATTTGGTTGCTCTAAATATTTATCAAAATAAGGTAAAATGAAAGGAGAATACTGAGCTAATATATTAGCCAAACTCACGGGAATAGGTAAACAGGAAACTTGAGGATAGGGAGTTAATAAGTCTGGTGTAGATAAATTACGTTTTAACCAATTTTTAACCGAGGGATGAAAATAAATATCTAAGATAAAGTTCTCACTTTCTTGTAGTTGATATAATGCGTTAATTAAATTTAATGTATAAACTCCAATACCAGTTAATTTTCCTCTGACGGGAGTTGCATCAATACATACTTTAAACATAATTTTATAGCATCATTTCCTGATAAATTTTGTTCAAAACACAACCATAATTATCAACATTATGAAATTGTTGATAACGCTGCTGCATTTTTCTTATTTTATCCTGAATAGTGTCACTTTTAATAACTTTTTCGATAATGTCAAACACTTGCTTCGTATCTTCCCAGTCGATGACTAATTCTGATAAATTATGTTTCAATAGTTCAGAGGCCATCCATGTTTTTTCTGTGACTAACGGTGTTTTTCCTGCCATAATAGATTCGGTGAATATTCCCGATGTTCTTCCTTCATACGCAGGATAATTATAAGGTAATAAAATGATCTGACTTACCCCCAACCAATGATAATATTCTTCTCTACTCAAGTAATTTTGAACTAAGATTAAATCAACGCCATTATTAACAGAGATAACTTGAGAGGTTTCTGCACAAATTAAGCGAATCTTTTTAGTATTATCCCCTGAATAATGGGCTAATTTTTTGATAATATTCCATCCTTTTTCTTCTCTGGGGGAACCGGGCCACCAACAAATGATCTTAGAGATATCTTGAGATTTTATGCTACAATGACTAATATCTGTATGAGGGATAGGCATCACTGTTACGGGTGTTTCAAAGTAGTTTGATAGAGATTCACTTAAGCGATCGCTATCCGTTAAAAGTTTAAATCTTCCTGCTTTTATTCTCTTTTTAATCAAAAAGTTAAGTAACTTATAAATCCAACGAGTATTATCTTTATGGGTATCTAGTCTATACAATAACCAAACACACAAGTTATCAGTTGGAACCCATGATAAAGCAAGATATAAAGCAAACAATTGTAAATGGATAAATCTTTCTAAGAAAATAATAGAAGGGTTGGAGTTATTAATAACTTCACGCTTGAAATAATTAGCGATAGTTTGAGCTAATTTAATGCTTTCATTTATCCTAAAAAACTTAATAAGTAAATTCCCTTCTTTTTCTAAATTATTATTACTTAAATTTTCATCCCAACCACCAGGTAACTTATCAACTTTGTTATCAATGGGAACAATAACTTTATGTTGCCATCCTAACTGTTTAACTGCTTGACTAACCGCTTTATGATAAGGAATAATATGCCCCTCACCTTCCATCAAATTAGGAATTAATGAGATAAATATAGGTGATAACTGCTTTCCCTCATCTTGACTCATGGTTAATTTTTAACTAAGGTTTAATCAGTTTAACGGTATCTTTTAAACTCTCAAAAATTTCAACTTTCCGAGAATATTGACTAATATTTTGTAGGGTTTCTTCTCCTCTTCCTGTTAACACCAAAACTGGTTGACATTCAGCATTAATGGCACATTGTACATCACTAGGCGCATCTCCAACAAAGAAAGATTGAGATAGGGAAATCCCATGTTTTTTAGAGGCATCAATTAACATTTTTGGAGCAGGTTTACGACACAAGCAGTTATCTTGAGGATGATGGGGACACAAAGAAATGTCAGTAAATGTTACCCCAAACTTTCCATATTCCTCAATAATATAATGGTGAACCTTTTCCACATCTTCTAATGTATAGTAACCCCTTCCTACCCCCGCTTGATTGGTGATTAAAAGCAATAAATAACCGGCATCTTGCCATTGTTTTAATGCTTCCCCTGCACCCAGAGGAAGCTCAACTTGTTCCACTTTACTTAGATAAGGAACGTACTTTATAACAACCCCATCTCTATCCAAAAATAGAGCCTTTTGGAGTTGTGTATAAGGGGTAAGAGTTGTTGTCATCTTTACTTTTTAGCTTATTTGGCCAGAAGTCCCACACTTTGTTTTCAATCAAAAATAATTAAACAAGTGTAGGATGAGTCGCCAGTGACTTGCTATAATGGTCAATGAAGCGGGCCTAGCCCTGTTCCTCACCATAAAATGCCGTAGTGGGAAAGAAGGAGTGCCACGAAGGAAGTTCAAGAAGGATAATTTCCGCTTGAAGCCTACACTCTACGAATGTGAGTGTGTGGAACGTCACACAGCGATCTGTGCTTCTAAACCAGCTTTAGCAAATAACTGCGCTTCCACCTGTTCACAAATACGATGATAAGAGATCAGATGAATTTCTTGAATATAAGGGGTATGATATTCGGAGACGAATAAGGGATAATCTGTGAGATCCTTTAACATCCCCCCATTATTTCCGGCCATACCAATAGTGACTAAACCTAAATCTTTAGCCATTTCCATCGCACGAACAACGTTAGCAGACTTCCCAGAGGTAGAAATACCCCAAAGAATGTCTCCTGGTTGAGCAAACGCTTCCACTTGACGAGCAAAAACCGTCTCAAACTCGTAATCATTAGACCATGCGGTTAGTGTAGCCGGGTTTGTTCCTAGTGCGATCGCAGGTAACCCCTTACGATGTAGTTGAAACCGTCCCACAAACTCAGCAGCAATGTGTTGAGCATCGGCTGCAGAGCCACCATTTCCACAGATTAGCAGTTTATTCCCCGCTTTGAACTGTCTAGCCACGATACCGATGGTATGCTCCAGCGCACGACAGTATTTAGGGTTAAACGCTTCCTCTAGGCAATTGAGCCTATGTTGAATCCAATAGTTCACCGTTCCTTCCTCACATATCAGTTAATGAGCAGGGACAAGTTTTTCTTGCTCCTGCCAAAACCACTCGATTGTTTTCGTTAATCCTAATTCTAATGGAGTTAAGCCAAAATGGGGTAAAGATTGCTTAAGTTTGTCAACAACTAAGCATTTAGACTTAGCTCCCACATAACGGGAGGTGTCAAACTGAATTTTGTTGAAGTCATATCCGACATTTTCACAAATAACTTTAGCAAAATGACGAATGGTAAACTCCTCACCGGCACCGATGTTAATCAAATCATTATCGATCGTGTGGGCTAATTCCATAGCAATCTTAGCAAAATCTTCCACAAAGACAAGCTCCCGTGATTGGTAGCCATCTCCCCATAGGATAACGGGTTCATCATACAGTTTACCGCGAATAATCTTACGGATCAGATCGAAGATGAAGTGCATCTGGCGACCGTCGGTATGATACCCTGTCCCGTATAAGGTAGAAGGGACTAAACACAGATATTTTAAGCCATATTGCTTATTCAAGGCCAAAAGTCCCGCATAGAGCATTCTTTTGGTCATTGCGTAAGTAAATAGGCTACTAATGGGCATCCCTGTTAGATAATTCTCTTCTACTAGAGGTAAGTCGGGATCATAGGCACAACTTGTTCCCATACAAATAAATTTAGCCTGGGGTTGATGTTTTTGCCACCACGTCAAAACATGGGTATTCATCTGTTGGTTGATGATCCATTGTTCCCCTGGATGATACAAACAAAAGTCCCCTGCTTGGGTCCAGGCCGCTAAATGATAGATTTGATCGTAGCTAACATGGTTAAAGTTTAATAAGGAGTCTGGTTGTGTCAGATCGCAGTTTTTAGAGTTTAATTTGATGATGTCGTGGCCCTGGGTTTCCAGTTGTGAACATAAGTTAGTCCCCAAAAACCCAGATGCACCGGTAATTAAGATTTTCATAGTCATATCCTATGAACAGCATTGACTCTCAGAGAAAAAGAAGTCAAGTAGAGACACTATAGCTGTGACGTAACATTTTGTAAAGTGTTGCTTACATGAAGGCAGGAGGTAGAATATTAGGCTTATCTTTTTTAATAATGCTGTACAGTTAGTTAATCCTCTTACTTCAATTGGGATAGCTTTTTTTTGTAACATATAAAATTGCCAATAATCAAAAATCAATCAATGATAATAACTATAAACAGAAAATTTTAGATGAATATCTTAAAACCATAGGAAATTTATTAATAGAGGAAAAACTAACATCAGAAAAATCTCAAGAAAACGCTAGACATTTAGCTCAAGCTTTAACTATTAATGTATTATTAGAGTTAGATCACCAAAGAAAACAACAAGCCATTGACTTTCTTTCTAATGCTAAATTACTCGAAGGAGATAATGGTTTATTAAAAAATGCTAATTTTATGGGATGTGATTTAGAAAACATTAATTTCAGAAAAGCTAACCTTGAAAAAAGTAATTTAAAAGAAACTAATCTCAAAAGCTCTAACTTAAAAGGCACTAATCTCAAAAAAGCTAACCTTGAAAAAGCTGATATGAGAAAGACTATTTTAGGACAAGGAGTTATTATGTATGGAGTCATAAACTGGGGAGTATCCTGGGAAGATCAAGACGGTACGGCAAGAGCTATAATGGAGTCGGCAGACCTTAGTAAAGCTAACTTAAAAGATGCTAACCTTAGAGAAAGTTTATGGATAACACCAGAACAAATTAAACAAGCATATAATTGGGAAACAGGCAAATATGATCCAGAATTCAGGAAAACATTAGGATTATAAATTTTAGAAAAGTAAAATACATCATTAGCTTGTCAACACAGTTATTTTAATTTTTAATACTATTCATCATTATCAAAAAGAACTTCTAAATCACGATTACCTTTAATAACTCGCATAATTTCTATATTATCTTGACTCAAACGATAAAAAATAATGTAACCATTAAGAGGTAAACCTCGCAGGTAAGGGCGAATATAGCTATAACTACGACCAATTTTCGGAAACTGTACTAAATAACGACATTTTTTCTCGAATTGATTCAATAGTTTTTCTGCTGCTTCAACATTTGTTTGAGCAAGATAATCTGTAATAATTTTCAGGTCTTGAATAGCTACGGGTGCAATAATATATTGAGTCATGATACCTTTATTTATTCTCTTGTAAATTTTCTCTCAATTGGTTAATAGCGGTTTCTCCATCGATTCCTTCCCCTTTTTCTAATTGTTGTGCTGCTATGTCGATTTTTTGCTCAATTTCTTCAATCCATTGCTCATATTCATTACGTTTTTCTAATAGAGTCAAAGCTTCTTCAAGTACATTATCAACACTGGTATACCTACCAGAGATAATTTGTTTTTGAATGAGGTTTTCTAGTTTAGGATTAAGGATAATATTCATTTTTTGTTACTCCCTTGACTATAGCAAGCACTTATTATCTAAATATTTTATCCTTTTTTACTGAAAATTAGTATAATGTATATAAATCTGTACATCAGCATCAACTAAAAATTATGTTTAGTTATGAAATAACATCACCCACTGAAGCACGAGATAGCTTATTTCAGTTATTATCAAAGTACATTAGTAGGGTGTATTAGCGTAGCGTAATGCACCAGAAACACGAATTATGGTGCGTTACGGCATACAAAAGTTTAGTAATTACAAAAAAAAATATAAGTTGCCTAACACACCCTACTTAGATATTTGATAAGAAGAACATCGATTTTTTATCAATAGTAGAAACAAGGTTTAGGATAAAAATTATGGCACAAAGTATCATAAAATCTACCATAAACATTCCCCCATTAGAAAATGGCGATCGCTTAACTCGTCTTGAGTTTGAAACCCGTTATCAACAAATGACTCATGTTAAAAAAGCAGAATTAATAGAAGGTATTGTTTATATGGGATCTCCTTTAAGAATTAATAAACACGGTAATCCTCATGGTCGTATTATGACTTGGTTAGGAACTTATGAAGCTTACACAAATGGTGTTCAAATAGGGGATAATTGTACAGTGAGATTAGATCCAGAAAATGAACCGCAACCCGATGCTTTATTAAGAATAGAGAAGGGTGGACAATCAATAATTACTGAAGATGGATATGTAGAAGCTGCGCCAGAATTAATAATAGAAATTGCAGCAAGTACCGTCTCTATTGATTTACACGATAAATTAAAAGCCTATCGTCGGAATCAAGTTCAAGAATATTTAGTGTGGCGAGTAGATGATAATGAAATTGATTGGTTCAGATTAAAAGAAGAAAAATATATTAAATTACAAGCTGATGAGAAAGGGATTATAAAAAGCGAGATTTATCCCGGTTTATGGTTAGATGTCAATTCTCTTTTGAAGGGAGATTTAGCAACCGTATTAAATGTATTACAACAAGGAATTAATACATCTGAACATAAAAAGTTTGCTGAGGAGTTATCTATTAATGATTCGATTTAAGGCTAAAGTTCATGGTCATATCCTCAAGCTATATAACCTAATATAACAGGTTATAACAGGTTAGGTTACTCCCCTTGACAATCAATACAACCGTTCACCACCGAACTATAAAATATAGTCCCAAAACTGAAAATAACTAACTATTTGCCTCTCCAGTTAACGACATTTAATTCGGGAACTCGTTCAAATTCTTTGACATTGGAAGTCACAACAGTAAGATAATTCACTTGTGCTGTGGCTGCGATTAGCAAATCATAAGCACCAATAGGAGTCCCTTGCGCCTTTAATATAGTGCGAATTTTTGCTGCTTCATGGGCTTCCCTCTCAGTCAAGGGCAAAATAGTGATAACATCTAGGAAATCCTCAATCACAGGACGAATTTTAGCCGTTTTTTCTGGATTAAGGAGCATTCCGTAGTTTATTTCCATCAAGGTAATGGCAGAAATAAAGACATCACTGGGAGTCATTAACTTGATATATCGCAGTGTGTTAATTTCTCCTCTAGCGAAGTCACTAACGGTACAGGTATCTAAAAGATAAGTCATCAGATTAAGTCTTCGTCTGTGGGAGGCTGTAATTCAGAGCGATAGGATTCAAAAGGAACAATATTCTTATCTCCCTCAAAATTATCAATTAATTTCGACCAAGTTGATAACTGATTTTGAGATAACCAAGATTCGAGTGCCTCACGAACGATCGCATTTCGTTTTTTTCCCGTCACTTGGCAAACTTGCTTTAACTTCTCCCCTAATTCGTCTTCAATGTAGACATTAAAGTTCATCGTTCTCTCTCCAAAATTCATAACCTATTATAACAGGTTAGATTATTTTTCTTCTTCATTAATACAAACGTTCAGCAACGAACGATAAAATACAGTCTCAAAAGTCGCTAAAAACCCTCGATGCTCAAGTGTAAATCCTAATCTATATAACAGGTTATAACAGGTCATTTTGTCTGTTTTCTCAAATAATACAAATGTTCACCAACGAACCATAAGATACAGGTCAGAAAAGGTCTTAAATGGCTGCGGGTGCAACAATATATATTGAGTGACGAATCTATCACAGGAAAAAATGAATAATCGAGTAAATTGTTATGGTTTAAAAATATAGATAACAGATTAATTATATTAATTTCTTATACTTCAGATTAACTCTAACTATAGAGTAATTATCCCAGAGACCAACCATTAAGGGTTAATTTCACATAAATTATAGCCTATGCTCTAGGTCAGTAATTTGATAGACTAATACAGTATCATTGCGGAACTTGCATTCCATTTATTCTCCAGGAATGAAGGAGGGGGAGTCCCCAGTCGCTTAATACTGTTCAAAAAATCCCCAAAAAATCAACAAGAAAAAATATCTATAAAGGAATAAAGTTATGTTTAATTTCTCAGGAACAAGACCCAATAATTTAGGCGTTAAAAATGGCAAATTAACAGCTTGTCCAGGAACTCCTAACTGTGTCAATAGTCAAAGTACAGATTCTCAATCAAAAATTGATCCCCTGCCTATGATTTCCATAGCTGAGTTAAAAAAAGTGGTTGAAAGTATGGAAAGAACCACCATTATTGAAGAAACCAGCGACTATTTATATGCTGAATTTAAAACTCCTTTAATGGGATATGTTGATGACGTAGAATTTTACCTTGATAATAGTCAAAATGTTATCCATGTTCGCTCAGCTTCTCGTCTTGGAAAATCTGACTTAGGATTAAACCGTCAACGAGTTGAAGAAATCAGAAGCAAAATTGAAGGAAAAAACTAAAACAATAGTATAGGAAAACTTAGGAGAAAGACAAAACTAAATTCAAGAATCTAATGGCTGAACCCTTCACAATAGGCGGACAAAATGGTTGGTATCATGATCACGGACATTGGGCAGGTTATTTCCACACTTACGATGATTTCAAAGTAGTTGATAAGGATAATAAGTCTAGAAATATCCATGTTTTCTTGCCAAGAGATTATGAATACAGCCATGAATCGTATCCCGTCATTTATATGAACGATGGGGATACCGCCTTTTTTTCTGGGGGTAGCTATTATAAAAGCTGGAATATGGGGCAGATATTAACTCGATTATATGTTACCAATCAAATTCGTCGAGTGATCGTGGTCGCTATTTGTCCTCTTGACCGTAACTATGAGTATACCCACGCCCCAATTAAAGAAGGAAATTGGGGAGGATTAGAAGCATATTCTGATTACATTGCTTCGGGGGTAAAAGGATTTATTGATGATAATTATCGAACCCTCTCTACTCCAGAAAACTCAATGGTTTTAGGGTCATCTCATGGAGGGTTAGCAGCCTTTTATACTGCCATTAAACACCCCGATAAGTTTAGATGTGTTGCGGCTCTTTCCCCTTCCTTTTGGGTAGGATTAGATTCCATGATTGATCCTTGTTTTTTAGATTCATCAGGGGATTTATTGGGATCATTGGAATATTCAGCCTTAATTTTTGCTGGGTTACAAACCTTAGAAGATCCACAATTACAACCTAAAATTTATTTAGATTGGGGATTAATTAGAGAAGGCGGTTATCATAATTCTTTTATCGAGGCCAGAGCAACTGTAAGGGGGAGAGAAATGCGAGATTTATTAATTAATAAATTTGGTTATCGCTACAACGAAAATTTATTTGTGGTTGAAGATCCCATTGGTCAACACAGCGAAGAATCTTGGTCAGGACGCATGGAAACAGTATTACAGAACTTTTTTGGTTGGCCAGCATTGATGAAACAGCTATTGGCTCAACAAAAGAGTCCCTAGGTTAACAAGTCTAACTTGCTAATGGGTCTAAGTCGTGTTACGATAATAAAGCTTGAAAAAAAGACAAAAGTTTGCGGGTGTAGTTTAGTGGTAAAACCTTAGCCTTCCAAGCTAATGATGGGGGTTCGATTCCCCCCACCCGCTTTGTTAAAGTTAAAAGATATGATAAGTATGTTCAGATGTCATCGGAGCAACGGCCATCGCTTATGCTTTTAGGGTTTCAATTCCAGTCTCCAGGCCCCATCTTATTTGAAGCCGGGCCATTCGTTATCCGTTGGTACGGTTTATTAATTGCTTGTGCAGTCTTAATTGGGGTTAACTTATCCCAATGGTTAGCCAAACGCCGTCAGATTAATCCCGAAATCATCGGTGATTTAGCAATCTGGTTAATCATCGGGGCAATTCCTTGTGCCAGGCTATACTATGTCATCTTCCAATGGCAAGAATACGCTCAACGTCCTCAAGATATCATTGCCATCTGGAAAGGAGGTATCGCCATTCATGGGGCAATGTTAGGAGGAACCTTAGCAGCCGTAATTTTTGCCCGTTTAAACAAAATATCAGTCTGGCAATTAGCCGATGTGGTCGTGCCTTCCTTAATCTTAGGTCAAGGGATTGGTCGATGGGGAAACTTCTTTAATTCTGAAGCCTTTGGGGCCCCGACTAATCTACCCTGGAAGTTGTACATCCCTGTCAATAACCGCCCCCTAAACTATCTGACCTTTGAATACTTCCATCCAACCTTTTTGTATGAGTCCCTGTGGAATATCATGGTATTTGGACTGCTGTTATCCTTATTTTTTTGGGGACTGAAGCATCCTAACCGTTTCTATGCCGGAACCCTCTCCTTAGTCTATTTGATTGCCTATAGTTGTGGGAGAATTTGGATAGAAGGATTAAGAACCGATAGTTTAATGTTAGGGCCTTTGAGGGTGGCACAGGTGATCAGTTTAGTTATGATTAGTGTAGGGATTTTGGGGCTAGTGTGGTTATATCGTTTGCAAAAACCTTTACCAGACGTGGTTTCCCCTAAATAGTCTCTTAAGACTCAGTTGTATTCGATTATAACTTCGGGCCTTAGGACGCAACACAACTATCCAAGCAATCTCGTTTGATTTGTTTATATTGACCTCACACAAGATGAAAAGGCTGCAACTATTAAGACAAAACTTTGAGAAATTACGGCAACAGTATCAAAAAAGCCGTCGTTCTTCTCCGCCAAAAAATCAAGATTTAGCCACAAAAGTCCCCTTCAATCCTCTTCATCAGTCCGAATGGTTAAGAAAATTACATCAATCAAAGCCCATCCGCCAACTCCATCCACCCTTAATGTTGGGAATAACAGTCATTTCCCTAACCAGTGTTATCGGTTATCGCTTCTATAATCAACCTCAGCTATCTGTCGGAACCGTATCCCCTGTGAAAGTGGTAGCCCCCAAAGATGGCACCTTTAAAGACGAAAAAACCACCGAAGAAAAGCGTAAAGAAGTTCGTACTGGGATCATTCCCATCCTCCAAAGAGACTTACAACTAACCAGTCAACTCAAAGGAGAATTAACAGAAACCATCACAGAAATGAAACAACTTCGTCAGCAAGCCGGGACGTTTCCTTTTATCAGTGGGTCTTTAATCCCTTTGGAAACTCAGCAGTATCTACGAAGTATCGATGAAAAAACCTGGCAAACCATTCAATCAACCCTGATCAATGGCGACGAATCCTCCCCTAACCTTCAAACCCACAGTCAAGCAGCCATTACCCACTTAAAAAACTACGAAGACAAAACATCAACCACAACCCTCAAAGGTTTATTCGACACCATCAAACAATCTCGTCAACGTTACCATGCGGCCAAACGAGAAGTTCTCAAAACTCAAACCTCAAACTTGACCCCAGAATTATTAGGAACCTTTCTGGACCTTGAAGATAAGAGTTGGGAAACCACCCAAAAAACCCTAAACACCACCTTAAATCGCATTTTATTACAGGGACTTCCCCCAGGAATCCCCGATTATCTACTCAATGAAATTATTAAAAATCAGTTAGAGTCCGCTTCCCCATCGGTTCCGCAAACGGCTATCACTGATCTGTTGATGAAGATTCTTGAAAATCAACATAATCTGACCATCGATAAAGAAGCCACCAAACAAAGGGCCGAACAAGCTGCCCAAGCCGTAGAACCGGTGATTGTAGAAGTGAAAGCCGGAGACGTGATAGTTGAAGCGGGCGAAAAAATCACCCAAGAAGAATTTGTCCTCTTAGATAGTTTTCAACTGAGTCGTCGGGGCATCAATTGGGTCGGTTTAGGGATTTCTGCCATCATTGTCATGGGAACCGTCACGATTTTTTGTATCGTGAGTCAGAAGATTCATCGTCCCATGCGTCGCCGCGATCATATCCTTCTCTGTCTGTTGAGTTTGAGTACCCCCCTGTTAGGGATTTTTAATCTCGGTTACACGAATTTGCCGGCGGTGGGACTGTTGACCAGTAGTTTCTATGGTCCGACTTTAGCGGTTACTCAAGTCATCCTCTTGAGTGGTTTATCCACCTTTGCTGCCACCACCATCAACTGGAGTTATGTCTTGGCCGGAACCGCCGGCGGACTCCTAGCCGCTTCGATCGCTTGGAAATTGCGATCGCGGGATGAGTTGGCCTGTTTGGGGGGCGTGGTTGGCCTAGTCCAAGGCAGTCTCTATTTTATCGGTTATCTCATTGTTGCCCCTGTGGCCGGTACTATCTGGTCTGTGGTCTTGCCGGATGCCCTCTATTATGGGGCCTCTGGTATCGCCTGGAGTATCATGGCCTTGGGCATTTCTCCTTATCTAGAACGGTTGTTTGATTTGGTGACCCCCATCCGTTTAGTGGAGTTAGCTAACCCTAACTGCGCCCTCCTCAAACGCTTAGCCACGGAAACCCCTGGTACGTTTCAACATACGTTGTTTGTGGCCTGTTTAGCCGAAGCTGCAGCCCGTGAATTACACTGCAACGTGGAGTTGATTCGGGCGGGGACTTTATATCATGATATTGGTAAAATGCACGACCCCATGGGCTTTATTGAAAATCAAATGGGTAACCCCAATAAACATGATTTAATTAATAATCCTTGGGAGAGTGTGGAAATTATTAAAAAGCACGTTTCTGAAGGGTTGGTGATGGCTAATAAATATGGTCTTCCTCGAGTCATTCGTGATTTTATTCCTGAACATCAAGGAACCCTATTAATTTCCTATTTTTATTATCAAGCTAAACAAGAAGCGGAACGCAATGGTACAGAAATGATTGCAGAAGAAGCGTTTCGTTATGCTGGGCCTATTCCTCAGTCACGAGAAACGGGCATTGTTATGTTAGCGGATGGTTGCGAGGCTGCGTTACGATCGTTAAAGGAGGCAACTCCAGAAACCGCTTTGGCTATGATTCAAAAGATTTTTAAGGCCCGTTGGCGAGATGATCAGTTAAAAGATAGTGGCATTAAATATGAGGAATTACCCATTATTGCTGAGGTATTTGTTAAAGTATGGCAACAGTTCCATCATCAAAGAATTGTTTATCCGAAAGCAGCCCTAGAACCTCAAAATAATAAACCTGCTTGATGTTTAAACATGATTTTTAATAATTTTAATAAGTTGATTATGTATCGTTATTTAATTTTGAGTTTATTGTTACCGTTTGCCGTCGCTTGTAGTAATATCAGTGACTTAGAAGGTCGTTTTGCTCCTAACCCCGAACTAGCTAAAGAAGAAGAAATTGTTACTCCATCGACTTTAGAAATACCGGACAACTTCCCTAAAATTATTCCTCAATATGATAATTCAGAATTACAAGAAATTGCTGATAATTTAAGTAATAAACAAGGTTTAATTCGTTGGTCATCTACTGATTCTCTTGAGCAAATTAGTGACTTTTATCAACAACAATTTAATAGTAATGCTTGGGAAATTACTCAACCATTTAACAGCGAAAATAATACCTTAATCGCTCAAAAAGACGGATTAGAAGTTAAACTATCTTTTCTGACTTCTAATGATGGTAATACAGATTATGCTATTAATTATCAAAGCTTAAATGCTTCCACTGCTTCAACAACAGAAGAAAATCAGACATCTGCTAATAACAAAAATAATCAAGTTTCTACTGTTAATAATACACCAGATCCCTTAAATACTTATGTAGAAGATGTGCTAAAATTAGGAAAAGTTAGCTTTAACAATGCTGAAAAGAAAGCCACCAATGGAAGCAGTATTATTAACCGTCGAACCTATGCACGATGGTTAGTGGAAACCTATAACAAATTTCATGAAGATAACCCGTCTAAACAAATTAGACTAGGGGTTAACACTGCTAAAGCGGCCTTCTCTGATATTCCCAGCAACGACCCCGACTTTCCCATTATTCAAGGGTTAGCTGAAGGGGGTTTTATCCCCTCTAGTTTAACAGGAAATATGAGTGCGTCTTTATTTCGTCCTGACACCCCTTTAACTAGAGAAGATTTAATGACTTGGAAAGTCCCCTTAGACATGGGAAAAGGACTACCAAAAGCCTCTATTGATAATATAAAAGAAACCTGGGGATTTCAAGATACGACCAAAATTGATACAAAAGCCATACAAGCATTATACGCCGATTTTCAAAATGGGGAACAATCAAATGTCAGGCGTGTCTTTGGTTATACTACCCTATTTCAACCCAAAAAAGGGGTAACTTTTGCTGAAGCTGCTGCTAGTTTATGGTACTTTGGCTATCAAGGGGATGGACTTTCTGCTCAAGATGTATTATCTATAAATAATCAATAATAAATCATTTTGTTTTCAATCTTATATGTCCAATATTCGAGAATCTTTTATTCCTTTTCGTCGTACAGATATCATTAATCTTTGTCTTGAAGATGGAAAACTTCAAGGAAAAGATGTCAAATTATTTCAAGAGTTTTGTGATATTTTAACTGCTTTTTTTCATTTTCGCTTTCATTCTACCTTAGAAACTATCAAAGATAATTATACTGTTTTTAACCCTAACTCTGACGTTAAAACCTTACAAGAACCCAGTTTAGAACAGTATGAAACAATGGAACATGAGGTTATTAAGGGGTTTAAATATATTTTAGAAAGAGCAAATTATATTCAACTATCTGATGATATTATTCAAAAATCATTGCAGGAAAAATCTTTAATTAATTTACAAACCGATGTGGATTTTAATGATTTTGATGAATTTTATTGTTATTATCGGGGCGATATTGATGAACACATTACCATTAAAAAATTCAACTTTTTTAAGCAAGAAAGAATCATAGATATTTTAGAAAGAGTTGTCTTATTAATTAAATTTAAAGGTCAAGGGTATTTTCAAGCAAAAGCTAAAAAAAATAAGCAATATCAAGACCTAAATTTTACACCAGGAAAAATGTATCTTTATTTCTATAAAAACATCCCAAAACTTGACCTTGATCTACTTTTCCCTAATATTAAAACTAGCATGACATGGAAAGATAAACTATTGTTTGGTGTTCCTGCTATTGGTGCAGCTATTCCTTTAATACTGCGAGCAATTCCTAACATTTTACTGATTATTGTCGCAATTTTACTGGTACTTAGGGCAGATTCTATCGTTCAATCTATAGAAGTTGATAGGGAAAAAGTTCGTGATATTATGCCTATTTTAGTCGCTACATTATCTTTAACCATGACATTAGGAGGATTTGCTTTTAAACAATATACTAAATATAAAAGTAAAGAAATTAAGTTTCAAAAAGAAGTCAGTGATACCTTATTTTTTAAGAATTTAGCTAATAATGCTAGTGTATTTCAAGCATTAGTTGATATTGCAGAAGAAGAAGAATGTAAAGAGATCATTTTAGTTTATTATCATCTTATTACCAGTCAAAAAAAATTAACCCCTGAAAAGTTGGATCAAAAAATTGAACAATGGATGACAGAAAAATTAGGTATTGTTCTTGATTTTGATATTCATGGACCGTTAAATAATTTAGAAAAAATTAGAGGCAAAATTGTTTATGAAAATAACAATGAAGACGAGATAAAAGAAGTTCCTTTATTATCTTATGATCAAGAGGGAAATATAAACATTTTATCCCTAGAAGATTCCAAAATGGTTCTAGATTATGTTTGGGATAATGCTTTTGCCTATAATGGATGTTAAGATTTTTTTCTCACCATAAATATATTGTATTGTCCTAACTATAGATGATAATTACTCATATTGATTGTTGGGATCTGCCCTAGAATACAAGTATAGAACTTAAAAAACTTCCCCCGGATCAACAAGATGCTATAGCTTCTCGTTTGATGGACGAACTTAAACCAATTATTAATAATAAGCAATTACGGCCATTTGGTTTATGTTCTGGAGAATTTATTGTTCCAGAGGATTTTGACGATCCTTTACCAGAGGATATTCTTAACGCATTTGAATGATATAAACTGGGATATCTTGATTATTAACTAATATAAAAGTTAAGAAATAAACCCAATAATATAATTAATTGTGCTGTCAAAATAATGACATAACTTGCAAACTTAACTCTAATTACACTGAACAATAAAATTAGACTCGAAATATTAAACAGAGAATTCAACAATAAAAATACTAAACCAGAACCGTATAAAATAGAAGATAAAACAGGAGTTAAAAAATAAGCAGAATTGAGAGAATTAAGAGATAGCAGTAAACCAAAAACTATCATCACTAATAGTTGATTTAAAGGGGTTTCTCCCCATTGAAACAGTGTTGCTTGAGGGAGAAAAAATTGACAAGCAGTCGATATAGCAACCCCAACTAATAGAATACTTCCTAATTCAATAAACTCCTTAATTATATTATCAAAAAACAGTAAAAATTGTTGTCTAATTCCTATAGAAGTCCTCACATTACCCTGATATTCATAAACTAAATTACCAGAACGATGAAACGGTTGGAACCCTTCTGAATCTGCTAAAATAGTACCAGAATTAACTAAAGTAGAACGACTTTTAAGAACAGGAGATGACTCATCTATCATGACAGATTTTTCTGGATAAGCACTAAAAACTAAACCTACCATGATACTAATTATCCAGATTCCTAGAATTCTTAAAAAGACTAATCTAGGATGATCTCCTAACACTTGCCAACTATTACTAATAACAAAAGGATTAAGAGTAGGAGAAGCAACTAGGAAACTGATACATAAAGGAATAGGGACACCTTGCAGCAATAACCGTCTGACTATAGGAAGATTACCATATTGTCCCACAGGAAATAGAAACCCTAAACTACTGCCAATAATAACGGCTAAAATACGAGTACGGGGTAATTTATTAACCAATTGATGTTCATCAACAAAGACCAATAACCCACTAGAAATGACAATACCAAGGAGAAGAAATGGTAAAGAGATTAATAGGTTGCTGATAAATAAGGTATAGATATGATTCAGTTGATACATATTTAAACAGTGATAATTGATAACGCTTTTTTGAGACAATTATCAATCATATAGAGGATAATGTCTATCATCAACTCAAGGAATCATACTATACACTTTTTGGTTCAAATGTCAAGATAATTTCTTAGCATTTGCTGCTTCTCCACAAGTTCGAGGAGTGGGAAAAAGTTTACCAGGGTTGGCTAAATTATTGGGATTGAATACTTTTCTTACCCATTGCATGGTTTCTATATCAATTTCGTTAAACATATAAGACATATATTCATTTTTATCGGAACCAATACCATGTTCTCCTGATA
>JASJBX010000027.1 GCA_030066295.1 Crocosphaera sp. | reverse complement strand
TTTGATTGGTGTTCAAAGTAAAGTCACGGGGGGTTTGATTGGCAATGGTAAAACTCTCCGTTATCCAGGGGGTAAATGCCCCTTGTTGATCCTCCACTCTCGCTAAAATTTGATAGGTTCCCGCCCCATAACCAGCTAAAGAAAAAGACTGATTAAAATCCCCATTATTCTCAAAAGTTTCTATATTAGAAAGGGCAGTCCAAGTGAGGTTAGGTCGTTGTAACCACAGGGTTATTTGCTTTAAACTGCCACCCCCGTCTCCATGATTGACACTTCCCGCTAAGGTTAAGGTTTGAGAGGGATGATAACGGTTTTGATTGGTATTAAAATTAAAACCAGTGGGAATTTCCGTTATATTCGTCACATTAATCGACAATTCTTTTTCATAGGATAATCCCCCTGAATCTGTGGTACGAACTCGAATATTGTAAAGATTTTTTGTTTCAAAATCGAAGATTGTGTTACTGAGTAATTGATTATCTTGAATCGTAAACAGATGATTATCCGTTGAGCCGGCACCCGCTACCAAACTATAGTTAAATATATTTTCTTCATTGGGATCAAGGGTGGTCAAATTACCAATAACCGAGCCGATTTCTGAGTTTTCAGCAATTTCATTATGAGAAAGAATCAGATTGGTTGGGCTATTATTAACCAGCACAGAAAGACCGTAACTTCCTGTACTGCCTGGGGCTGTATTTTCTCCCGTTAACGGATTATAATTTCTGGCTTGATCACTAAACCCATTAACGCCAATATAATAGGTTTCACCAGCCATAACATCCACTAATAATGAACTTTTTTGAGTGGTATTATCCGCATCATCATTAAAAGCAAGTTCTGTTCCTGACTCATCAAAGAAACGTAAAAAGGTATCTGCATCGGCAAGAGCATCGATGGTAAAGGTTCTAATTTGTAAATTTCCGGTGCTGCTGGGTATTAACTTGTAAATATCAAGATCGTTTGGACCAATGGCAAAATTATTATCCGTTCCGATATCACCCGTAATAATATCCCCAATGTCAATGGTTTGAATGGTTTGATTTTGGCTACCATTGGCCAAAAAGACCACATTATCCGAGAGGGGTGCAAATTGGTTGGAGGGTAAAAGCCTCATATTTAGGGTATATTCCCCTGTATCTCCGCTCAAACCACTACCCAACAAAAACGGATCAAAATTGCTATTACCTAACCCAGCGATCGCTACAAAATAGTCTTTATTGGCTTCTATTTGCAATTGTAGGCGAGAATTGCCCTCCTCATCGGGGGCATTATTTTCGGCTACCGGGTTACCCTCTTGATCAAAAATGCGAGTAATCAGATTCACCGGATCAACGGTGGAAGAAACCGCTTCAATATCCAAAATTCCCGCATTAGGAGACTTTATTTTGACAAAATCTACGTCCCTATCCCCTACCTCTTTAAAGCTAATGATCCCGTTGTTATTAATGGCATCTTTCCCAATCAACCCAGGTACATTGGCCACAGGGAGCGGAATATCGCTTCTCGCTTGGGTTATACTGCCGTTGAGGTCATTATTGACGAATTGAATGGTTAAGTCGTAGCGATCGTCTTGACCCCCTTGAGGGCGATTATTGAAGTTATGAGGGTCATAACCCGTATGATCAAAATTAGACACCCCAATATAGTAAATTTCCCCTCGTTTAACCGCACCGGATAAAAAGCTATCCGTTGTGTGTCCCCTAAAGGTTGTCCCCTCAAAAACTTGGTTGGGTTGGGCGTTATTGGTGGTTTCGTTGCTTTCTAAGAGAACATCGCTAAAAAATAAGCCATCATCGTTACTAAAAACTTCGGTCCCCCCTTGATCAAAGATACGCAGGAACGTATTAGCAAAGTTGTCGTTGTAGGGTGTATCAACATCCACCAATAATTGTCCGTTATCAGGAACAATCACCTTAAACAAGTCAACATCAGACGTATTAACCGTAAAGGTGTTATTGTTGTCCGTTCCTAACACTTCTGTAATACTGTAAGGGGTGTTATAAGTCCCGAAATTAACATCCGTCGCACCAGTTATTATCCCATTGGGGTCATCGTTACTCAGACTGAAAGAAATGGCATAATTCCCCGTTGCACCAGAGGTCCCACTATTGGCCTGATTAGGATCATAGTTGCGGTTTCCGGCCCCACTCACCCCGACAAAATAATCTCCCACCGCAAGGGTTTCGATTAATTTCGAGAAACTACCGTCCCCACTATCGTCGTCAAAAGCAATTTCTTGTTTATTGGCGTTAAATAGCCGTAACAGGGTGTCTACATCTTGAAGATTGGGGGGTTCATCGTTGAGGGTACGCAAAAAGTTATCCCTCAGAGGGGTAAATTGAGAGGAGTTACTCGAGGCTTTCAGTTCAATGGTGAGAGTTCCGGGAGACTCAACGCTAAATTGATAGAAATCTACGTCGTTATCCCCCATATCCGTTGCAACCCCATCAATTCCCAAAGAACCATTTAAGGTGACTGGTTGGGTTCCATTGAGGGTGACACCAATAATTGAGCCATCAAATGTACCATTCGCGTCGGCAAAAGCACCTAACGGGGTAAAGTTAGAAGTGAAACCGGCAAAAAAGTTTTTAACCCCTTCAACGGCTTTGTAGGCATTAATCCGACGAAAGGTTTTGCCTGTATTTTTAACAGCATCTTGACTAATTTGCTCAGTATCGTAGACAAAATCGGCTGTATCGTGAATAATTTGGTTGATTTTACTAGGTTCTAATAACTTTCCACCAAATTTTATCGCTGCTTCTTGCATCAGTGCCACAATCCCCGCAACATGGGGGGAGGCCATACTGGTTCCTGGCCAGTGAGCATATTTATTATTCGGTATTGTGCTATGGATCATCGCACCGGGCGCAAAAATGGTGTCGTCATAAATTCCAGTAGCGTCAAGACGATTACTAAAAACAGTTAGTCGATCTTCCCCTGCGATTTGCTCTCGCAACTGATAGGGGTCTGATCCTGGCAGATAAGAACCCCGATTATTATCATCTTGCCAAACCGCACCCACATTAATGGTACTGAAAATGGCTGGAGAAGCAAGTCCTTCTTTTTCCCCAGCAGCTATTTTTCTTCCTGTTTTACGATCAAACACCCCTGCATAGTTATTAGCGGAGGATGATACCACCGTAATTCCGGCTTTTTCTAAAGCTTCAATAGCATCTACCCAATACCGTTGGCCTGCTTGTACCCCTTCAGAGGGATTTTTAAAGAAAAAATTGTCCCCTAAAGACATATTGACAGCAACAATATTATATTTCGTGCGATTATTTAATATCCAATTGAAGGTATTGTTAAAAGTATTGTTTGTCAAGCTTTCTAAAAGATTAAACCCAATTAAACCCACTTCGGGAGCAACCCCAATGGCAGGATTACTTGAACCAATGGTTCCTGCCACATGAGTCCCATGACCATCATAATCCCGAGATGAACTAGGGATCGTCGTTGCTGTGGAATTATTACCACGAAGATCGACAAATGCTTTAAAGTTCTTGACTAAATCTTGATGAGAACCCCATAAACCCGTATCAATAACAACAACACTTAATCCACTGCCATCAATATCTTGATACAGAGGATCACTCCTTAATACATCAATATCAATTAAATCAAAGGCATTATTTCCGGTTGAGGGGACATTGGTTGGTTTTCTAGATTCAACGGTAAAGGTTCTTTCAAAAATGTTATTATTTTCGTTGCTTTCTTCTTGACTATTTTCATAATCAACTTCTAAGCGGACTGTATGGGTTCCGGGGCTAAGTTTTCCTAGATCAATATCTCTAATGGATGAAAAAGTATTCGGATCTAGAGGCGATTCTCTTCTCCAACTTTTGATCACTTCCCCATCCAATAATAAACGAGTCCGATAAGCACTATCGGTTGCTCCTTCTCCTTGGTTAATATAAGCCCAATCTAGATAAACTGTATTGTCTGTGGTAATTGTTGTGGCATCGGTGGTGGTTCCTGTTACCGTAGATAGAACCAATTTATCACTCCAACCGGTGGGTTGATAAGGGGTTAAATCCGCTTGACTTTGAGTGGAAACCACCGTAAATGTCTTCTCAAAAACATTATTACTTTCAACGGTTTCGTTTTCTTGATTGAGATAATCAACTTCCAATGTTAAGGTGTGATTACCTGCACTCAAAGCATCAATTTTGAAATCTTCTACATAAGAATAATAATTACTTTGTAAAGATTTATTTCGCTCCCAAACTTCAATTTCTACCCCATCTAACAGTAACCGAGTTTCAAAACTATCATGGGTGTTGGCCTCCCCTTGATTAAGATAAGCCCAATCAATATATAGGTCATCTTTGTCAGTAATTCTTACAGCATCGTCATTGGTTTCTTCTTGGGTTGAAATGACAATTTTATCATCCCAAGTCCTCGGTTTATAGGGGGTTAAATCTGATTCTGCAGGGTTAATAACGGTAATTTTTTTTTCATAAACATTATTATTTTCATTGGTTTCTAGTTCATTATTTCCATAGTCAACTTCTAACCTGATCGTGTGGTTTCCTGCACTTAAAGGAGCAATTTCTACATCATCTACCCAAGTATAATAATTAGACGCTAAGGGATCGCTACGATTCCAAGTATCGATCACGTCTCCATCAACTAATAAACGGGTTGTAAGGGGATTTTTGGTCTCTCCTTCCCCAAAATTAGCATAAGCCCAGTCTATATATAACCTATCATTACTGGTGATTTGACTGGCATCAGCATAAGTTCCCTCTACTGTAGAAACAACAATTCTATCATCCCAATGACTGGGTTTATAGGGGGTTAAATCTGTAACAGGAATATTCCCTGGCCTAACCGTAAAAGTACGAGAAAAAACGTTATTGTTTTCTAGGGTTTCTGTTTCTTGGTTAAGATAATCAACTTCTAATCTTAGGGTATAATTTCCCGCAGTAAGAGGTCCAATCTCAATATCTTCATCAAAAACATAAAAATTAGCCCTCAGGGGATCTATCCAAGTATCTGTATGGATAACGTCATTATTTAATAGCAGTCGAGTGGCGATCGCATTTTGGGTAGCAGCATTTCCTTGGTTAAGATAAGCCCAATCTAAGTAAAGGGTATCATCACTAAAAATTTGTGAAGCGTCTGTATTTGTTTCTGTGGTTGTTGAGATAACAACCTTATTACTCCATCCTCGCGGCTGATACGGGGTTAAGTCAGATTGGGCTGCATTAATAACCGTAAAGGTACGAGAATAACTATTATTGGTTTCAATTTTTTCTGTTTCTTGATTAAAATAATCAACTTCTATTTCTAGGGTATGATTTCCCGCACTTAAAGGATTAATTTGAATATCTTCATCAAAGACATAATAATTGGTTCGTAAAGAGTTAGTCCAATCATCTGTATGAATAACTCTTCCATCAAGTAGCAAACGCATACTAATGGTATTACTGGTAGAAGTATCCCCTTGATTTAAGTAAGCCCAGTCTATATAGATAGTATCTTGATTGGTGATTTGAGAGGCATCGGTATTGGTGTCTGTTGTGGTGGAAATGACTAATTTATCACTCCATCCACTGGGTTGATAAGGGGTTAAATCGGATAATAAATTTTCAGGTGTATTAAACGTTAACGTATAGGGAGTCTCAAAAACACTGTATTGGCCTTCGTCAAAATCAGAAACCTCTACTGTATATATTCCTGCCGGTAATCCAGATAAAGATAGGGTTTCGTCATTATAATTAAAATCATAATCATCTGCTATTTCTACAATTTCTCCTGATTGATTGTAGAGGGTTAACATTAAATCGATGGCAATCGATGAGGCGTAAGCATTAATATAGCTATCGCTGTTTCCTCTACTGGTTAACTCAAAGGTAAAGTAATCTTGATAATCATAAAAAATTAGGTTCTCATTAATCGTGCGACTTCCCTGTACTGCCCCTAAATTAAAACTAGCTTGTTCGATTAATATGGGTTCTCCATCAACAAGAATTACAGTGCTATCATCTTCTGTTTTAATCCTCTTAATTTCTTCATTGGTTAGATGCTTATTAGTTACCACTGCAGCGAAGAATTCCCCCTCATCTCCTATATTTTCCTCTTCGGGAGACAAGTTTGCTTCAATGGCGTGTCCTAGCTCCTGTAGCAAAATTTTGGCAACCAACGGTATATTATTAGCATTTTTTCTGAGAAATTCTCTCGCTAAATAAATAGTATAATTCGACCGAGCAAAGCCCCCAAATGCCCCCTTAAGTTCTTCTTTGGAAAGAATTTCTATCTCTGGAAACTCTACCGCTCCACTTTGCCATTGTTGCTGTAAAAAAGTGACATCAGTTTTACCAAAAACGTCACCCATTGTGACGGAAAAATTAGGAGAACTAGCAAAATTCTCTAACCACTGTCTAACTAAACTTTCCGCTTGACTAACAATGAAAAGATAATCTATGCTAAAGGGTTTAAAGTTGAGAATATTCCTGTCGCTCATGTCTGATTCCCCTGAAGACAATTTGATAAGTTCAAGTTAACATAAGTTTTGTGTTAAGAAAGGGAACAAACAATCAATCCATTTGGCCATCACACTGGAGCAATCAACTTCCATTAGCAATTGATTATCAAGCCAAAGAATTAGAAAATTTCAAATATATAACTTATGTCACACCTATTTTACTCTGATCCTATCGAACAGGGAAACCCTGTCATTCTTTCTTTTACTTTTCTTTATCTTTTTTTTTAAAATTAGGGATCAATAGTCTGCATCGGCAACACAAATCCCCTTACATTTGATCCCATTACTCGCTGTTCGTTTACAATGAGGACATAAAACAGGCTCTTGGTTCGATGAGTCTTCCGATGTCTCTTGATTTTCTATTGTCTGCAATTGCTTGTGGGCATTTTCTGTGGGTGATACCATATTACTTTTCTTTAGATTGTACCGTCACACTTTCAAGAAGACAACTCTTGTTTTCTTGATGTTATTTATATCTATATTCAATTAATCAAAAAATAAAAATGAAAAGCCTTCGGGCGTCTTGCCGTGTTTCGACTCCAAAGGCGTTTTCATATCACTCTTACTCCTCACACACAACCATAATGTATCAAGTTGAATACTGAAGGCCAACCTAAGTTATGACAGTTTATGAATTGTCACAATCTTTAGCATCCAGAAGAAACTGGAAATCAGCTAAAACCTAGACAGGGAGCTAAGTGTAATATAATCATCGTTAAGCTACAAAGTTAATTCGTTTTTTTGTCAAGGAACATTGCTAGGTTAAGGATTATAATTGGGCATACTATTCAAGGGGATCTCACTTAGCTGGTTGGTAACAACAGATCAGAAAATTAACCAATATTCTGAGATGATAGGGTAAATGTGAGAGACTTAAGAGTCATTACTTGTTCTTGTTTGCACCTATGAAATTTTTGAAAATTTTTTCACCTTTTATTTTGAAATTATTAGGGGGTGTCTCTCCCCTTATTTTATCTTTATTTTGTGGAACATCTGCTAGTATAGCAGCAGAAAATATTGTTTTAAAAGTAGGATTATTGCAGCATAAAATTCCAGTTTCAGATTTACAAAAATTTGCAGATAATCAGGAAATTTCTGCTACCTTGAAACCTTATAATGCTATATTAAACCCTGAAACTCAACAAGTTTTATCTAAAAGTTTTAAAATCGACTCTTTAATTGCGGAACAATTTTTAAAGGATTTGTTGAAAAGTGATGATGGAAAAAGATTATTAGAACAAATTAGTGAAGTATTATCTGATAGTAATTCTTCGGAACTTGAAGAAGCATTAAAATTACTGTTAAAACAAACCAATAATTTAAGTATCATCAATTTTTTACGAGTTTATCCTAAAGAGACTGTAACAATTGACATTTCAAAAGCAGCTATTTTAAGCTTTAAAGTAAATGGTTCTTTTTTGCATAGTAAGTTAATCAGTTCTCAATTAGATAAAAGTTTTAAAAACTCTCTTAAACCAGATATTACACCACAATTTGATCCAACTAAATCAGGAGAACAAATCATCTCCATTACAACGGATGTTCTTTATGATCGCAGTCGAGATCGTTACATTACCCTTGATATTTATACGGCTGACAAAACGCGAGGTCCTCTGGTAATCATGTCTCATGGTTTCGCCTCAGATCGTCGTTTTCTACGTTATTTAGGCAGACATTTAGCCTCTTATGGCATTACCGTCGTTTCTGTTGAACATCCTGGGAGTGATATTCACGCCTTAATTAAAACAGCAACAGGAATAAAATTGAGTCAAATTTTGCCCTCTGCCGAATTTGTTGATCGTCCTCAAGATATTAGTTTTGTTTTAAATCAATTAACCCTTTTAAATAAAAACAATCAACAGTTTCAAGGAAAATTAAACACGAAGAAAGTTAGTATCATTGGTCATTCTTTTGGTGGTTATACCGCCTTAGCATTAGGGGGGGCTTCCTTAGATTTAAAAAGTCTACGACGTTTTTGCCAAGAGAAATCTCCTTTAGGGCGATCGCCGGCAGATTGGTTACAATGTGCGGCAGGAGAATTACCTTATCCTCAACGAAATTTCAAGGATAATCGCATTAAACAAATCATTGTTTTCAATCCTATTATTGGTGAATTATTTGGTAAGAATTTATCTCAAATTCAAGTTCCAACCCTAATGTTATCTGGTTCCGATGATGGAATTACCCCCACCCTTTCCCATCAATTAAAACCCTTTAAACAACTGTCTGCCGAGAAATATATGATCATGTCGATGGGAGGAACTCATATGAGTATTAGTGATATGAATAGTATCAATAGTGCCGTGGGACAGAGTACCCTGGTAAGGGAAGTGATGGGAGAAAAAGCCGAACCGGTTCGTCAGTTAGTACGGGGGGTTAGTTTAGCCTTTATCCAACAGTTAACCCCTGAAAAATCAAACTATGAAATGTTTTTAACCCCAACCTATATTGAATCCTTATCAGAGGATAACTTAAACTTTCGTATGGGGACAAAACTACCCATAACGATCAAAACGTGGATTAACGTGACGAATATAGAGACACCACAAGGGAGTTTATCAGCCCTTAAATCAAAACTAGCTGCCATCCAAAACCTGCAACGCTCTTTTGTCAATGCACAACAACTGTTCTTACAACCTGAATATAGCACTGAAAAATTGAATGATTTATTTACAGGATTACTTCATACCCATGACGATCAGTTTGATAAGTGGAGTTAATCGGAGTTCAGAGTTTGGGGTTTGGGGTTCGGAGTTATAAAATTGCAAAACCTGGTAGGGTGGGCATTGCCCACCCTACCTAAAATAACACGGGAGCTTGAAAGCCATCCTCTTTCAAGGGATGGATGAAAAGCGACTCGATTGGTTTTAACCAATCGTATAACATCTTGCACGGTTACGTAAGATATATGCTATGATAAATTCATGGCTATTTTAACTCTGACACTTAAACTTCCTTTTTATCGGTTAAATCAGTGTAAAGCACAAGAATTTGACCGACTAACTGAGTTAAATACAGGGATTGCTAATCAACTATTAGAAATACCTAAAACGGATAGAAGAAAATACACCAGTAAAGATTTCAACCATGTTGAGATTGGTTCAGGTTGGATTAATCAAACTATTCGCAATAGTTGTGCTGCAACTAAAGTTAAGAAGTTTAAATGTCTGCCACTTGAAGTTAACAATCAAGGATGGCGAATTGAGAAAAGAGGTGATACTTATTCAGTGGCTTTCTCAATTATGAGAGGGGTTAAAAAGCGTATTCCTTTAGCTATTCATCAATGTAGTCATGGGGATACTTTAGACAAAATCATAGCAAAAGAGGCTAAGAAAGGTAGTCTTAAGTTATGGAAATCTAAGAAAAATCTCTGGTATGTTTTGTTGTCAGTATCAATGGATGTTCCTGATGCTGAACCCGTTAAAAATTGGATTGGAGTAGATAGAGGTCAAAATCAAATTGCTGTTGCTTCGTTGCCTAACGGATTTGGGAAGTTTTGGAATGGTCGTCAAATTAAACATTTAAGACGACGTTATCAAAAACTTAGAAAACAACTCCAAAAAGCAAATAAGCGTAAAGTAATTAAACGCCTAGAATCTAAAGAAAGACGCATCATAACCTATATTAATCACTGCATTTCTAAGCAGTTAGTTCAGCTTGCCAAGGACTATGGTATGGGACTGAGGTTTGAAGATTTATCTAATATCAGACAAACTTCAAAACAGTCTAAAAAAGTCAGGTCTGATGCAGGAAATAATCGCCATACTTGGTCATATTTCCAGTTAGAAAACCTAACTTGTTATAAAGCCATTAAAAATAGTGTTCCTTTTGAGCTAATACCAGCACCTTATACCTCTAAATCAGACCACAGAAACGGTGTGATTGGGAAAAGAAATGGACATTGGTTCCGAGGTTTTGATGGTTATCAATGTAATAGTGATTGGAATGCCAGTCAAAATATAGGTCAATGGTTAGGTTTTTCATGTCCTTTAGACCTTGAGAAAACTGTATCTGTAATGGATGCAGGTGGTTTAAAGGATGGGGTCAATGGGAGTCCCCTTAACTAGAGTAATGTCTAAACAGGTGGATTTATCCCCTGTTTAGATAACCTCTAGAATCCCTGCGGTTTTAACCCAGGGAGTCTCAATTTCGATATTATTGATCTTCCTTCAGGGTTTCCACTTCTTGACTTTGTTTAGCTTGCTGTGCTTCAGCTTGGACACATTCTAAAACCCTTACCATAGCTGCAGCCGTGTAGTCACGGGTGGCTTTTTCCTCTGGCGCAAACTGAGTACCCTGTTCGTTGATAGCAGTGGCTACACCACAATAACCAGACATTTGAGTAATGACGCTTTTCGCCCAACTATTAGAAGTATCAGAAAACATAACCGGGTCTTGGGTTTGTTGTAGTTCTCGTGGTAAGTTTAACTGATTTTTGAGATGAATAGCCATCCGACGCATGGTATCCATTAACTCGGCGCGACTAATGGGTTCACTGGGTTGTAAGGTGTTATTGGGGTTACCGATATTGAGAAAATTCCACTGGGCCCATTTAATTTTTTTGGCACTCCAACGGGAACTATCCACATCTTTGAAGGGAATCACGTCCCGTTCTGGTGTGGCCTCTAAATCCACTTTATAAACCGTTCCAATGGCATCAACCGCCATAGAAATCAACTGTTCACGAGTAACTGGTTGATCAGGACGGAAAGTGTTGTCGTCAAACCCAGACACTAAGCCCATCTTAACCGCTTCGGCGATTTGAGCTTGGTAAATGTTATCACCAATATCACTAAAACGAGGTTGAGGAGGGGTTTCTGTGACGGAAGGGGTGGTGGTGGGCGGAGTATCGGGAAGTTCGCCACCGGCAGCGATGGCCGCTTGAGAACCACTAAAATAGAAGTGACCTAAAACTTTATCTTGATAGGTTCGTTTGGTGAATTGCCAGCCGGGATTAAGGTGAACTTTCATAAAGCCTTGAGCCATACCTTTAGTGCTACCCAGGATAATTTCACTGTAACCGGGGGTTCTGGGGGTTCCTACTAACACTAACTCGCCGCCACGGGGAACCAGACGCAATAAGTAATCTAAGCCGAGATCATTGCCATCGAGACGAATAGAATAGCCGTTACTGTCCGTAGCACGACGACAAATGCCGGTAAAATCATAATTGAGTAATAACGGGTCAACTAAGACAGGGTTGGAACCATTTTCTGCCCAACAGTCTCGTTTGTCAGGGATTTGTTCAATGACAAGAAGGTCGTATTTTCCGTCTCCATAGGGTCTGGCGATGGCAATGACCTGACTTTGGTCTAACGCAGTTTCACTAAAGGTAGAGGCTTTAACGGGAAGATGTAAAGGAATAAAACTACCGAGGGTAACAGTGGCGAGGGTGGCTAGTTTTAGGGGGAATCTAGATATTTTCATGGTTTCAACTATAAGGTTATGTTGGAGGATTAATAGAATAATAGCGAAAGACAATCCCATTCATCGCTCTTTGTTGACCGATTTAGTGGTAATGGAGTTCCACTCCCTATAGAGGTATCATAAAGTTAATCACTTTTGTGTCCATAGCAGTGACAATTATGAGATTGACTATTAATTACTAAAAAAAGGGGGAAACTCCCCCTAATTAGCGGTAATTATGGCGAAATAATCCGAAACTAATGATTAATAAGCACCGTTATTTTTGGGAAATACGATCACGCCAATGGTTTTGAAGATGATCCACAAATCCATTAACCAATTGCGATAGTTAACGTAGTAAACATCAATTTGAACTCGTTGGGGATAAGGAATATCATTCCGCCCCGAAACTTGCCATAATCCCGTAATTCCAGGACGAATGGTGAGGACTTTTTCAATCTTACTACCATATTTACACAATTCTTCGGGTACCAGGGGTCTAGGCCCCACTACACTCATGTCTCCTTTGAGAACATTCCAAAATTGCGGAAATTCATCTAAACTAGTTAGACGCAGAAATTTTCCAATCCAAGTAATACGAGGATCTTCTCTGAGTTTGAAGTTATCCTCAAATTCAGCCCGCATTTCTGGACAGTTGGCCATCATGGTTTCTAAAACTTGATCTGCATTCTGAACCATGGTGCGGAATTTAATACATTTAAACTTTTTGAAGTTTTTTCCCGCCCTTTCTTGGCAGTAAAAAATCGGTCCAGGGGAACTGATAGCAATTAAGATCCCCAATAGTAGATAGAGAGGGGAAAAAATAATTAGTACCGATAGGGAAAAAACGATATCAAAAGTCCTCTTGACAACTTTATCGTTGAGTCCCCCCCTTGAGAGAGGTTTCTGCTCAATTCTTTGAGAAACTAAGCTGGGTAAACCTCTTCGGGTTAAGGCTTGTATAGCCTTAACAGCAATAAATTGGCTATTAGCAGTCATCTTACTCCTTCACATCACATCACACCACACCAATTGTGATCTTAAAGCTCAATGAAACACATCATAGCAATAGAGATCACATTAATCGAAAATTGGTTATCGAACTGTTTGAGTAAAGTCCTGATAACACTGTTCTAAGAACGCCAGATAAGACGTTTCAAAGACTTTGGGAGTAAATTTTGCCGCTTGGTGACGGCAACTCTCTGGGTTAATTTGATGCTGAAACCTCGAGAAAGTTTCAACAGTGTCCGCCAGAGCTTCAGGGGTTTGAGGGAAAAAGAACATTCCTGTCCCTTTATCCTTATTTTGACGAATATCGATTACAGTTTCTAGGGCTCCACCACCTCCATAAGCAATTACTGGGGTTCCACAGGCTTGGGCTTCTACCAAAGCGATACCAAAGTCTTCACAAGCAGCATAGACAAATGCTTTGGCTTGAGTCATATATTGCTCCACCACTTGGTCGTCTTGCGCTCCTAGGACTTTGATATTGGCTTGAGCTATTTGACGAATTTTCGGCAGATCAGGCCCATCACCAATAATAATTAAAGGATAACCTAATTGATTGAAAGCTCGCACGATTAAGGCTATTTTTTTATAACTGACTAATCGAGACACCGTGAGGTAAAAGTCTTGTTTGTCCGGGTTAAAGGAAAATCGCTCGGTATTGACGGGGGGGTAAATCACTTTGGCCTCCCGTCGGTAACAACGCCAAATGCGACGGGCGGTATGATGAGAGTTAGCAATAAAGTAGTCCACACGGTTGGCCGAAATCACATCCCACTGTCTCAGGCGATGTAATAAATAACGGGTGAAAATGCCGGGTAGACCTTTTCCTGCTGGAGAATGATTAAGATAGTCAAAGGTTAGCTCCCACGCATAGCGCATGGGGGTATGACAATAACAGATGTGCAGTTGTTGGGGACTGCTTAATATGCCTTTGGCCACCGCATGGGAGGAAGAGAGAATCACATCATAGTCTCGTAAATCGAACTGTTCGATGGCTAAGGGGAGCAACGGCAAATATTTCTGCACCCCGTTTCGAGCTAAGGGAAAATGTTGTAAGAAGGTATGACCGATAGAACGACCATAGAGATAACTTTCTGGGTTAGTGGACTCAAAGTCAATCAGCGCATAAACATCGGCTTTAATATGCTTTAAAATCTCTTTGACAACTAATTCTGATCCCCCCGTCGCTTTGGGGGTTAACCACTCATGGACTAGAGCATATTTCATGGCATTGTTCAACCGCTTCTTTGTTTCCCCCTCATAGTTTTATCACGGTTTCACCAGAATTGTCTGTTATATCCCAGAAAGATAATGTTTTTGACGCTCTCCTGACTAGAAGTAGGGAGATTCATAACGTACCCCTGACGGGATGTTATTGTCTTGTTTTCAGAAGTTCCCAGACTCACCAAGTTTGCCCTAAAGGGAGTATTAAAGTCTTATACTGACCGGCCCGATTGTATCAGATTCACGGCATTTAAAAACAGGAGTTATAATTTATCAAAAACAGCAAAAACAGATTGTACAGTACAGATGGTGACCACAAAACTTGGAATACAACTAATAGAAGAAGAAACCCAGAAATTAATGGAATGGGTAGAACAGATAGAGCAATCTGGTGAGACTGTCTTTGAAAAAGCCCAAAAGTTGGCTACTCGTTTAGGGGCTCATTATCGTCCTGAAGATGGCTTGACTGAAATTGGTTTTTGGACCCCAGAGTTAGAGTCAGATATTATACAACCTAAAAATATTTATTCACTGTACCATGCAGGCCCCTTGGGGATTTTTACGGAACACGGATGATCGTTATGGGGTGAAAGTGGTATCGGAAGAAGCGGGTGGGTTTCTCGACTGGCAAATTATTCCCGAAACCTACAACTATCCCGATGTGTTTCCCCGCATCAAGGCCATGGGGTTTACGAAACTTCCAGAGTTACGTCAGTTTGTCACTGGTTTAATCGATGCTTTGGCTGAAAGTAATTATGATTTAGATGAGGTGGCCCATCTCTGTCAAAGTCATCTGGGCCATGATAGCGGTTCAGAAGCAGCCAAAAATGAGGCAAAGACGAAAAAATCTGCAGCCGAATTACAAAAACTCAATGTCCCCGATAAATCTCAAGTTCTCACTGAATTATCGGTGGCTAAATTAAAAGAGTTTGCCAAAGCATTTATGGAAGATGCCCACCAACTCAGTAATATTTGGTTACACCAGGAAACCCTTAATCCTGAACAAGTGACTTTTAATCTCGCTTTAAGGCGTTTTCGTCAGGCCAATCCTTGGTTACGGCGCAATCTCAAGGAAACAGACCGGTTTAACCAAATTCAAGACCCTGAAAAAACCCTATTTTATGGCGTTCGTTATACCACCGTTGAAGAGGAGACGGAAAGCGAACCCTACGGAGTGGTCATGGTTGGCCACATGAGAGGAGAACCCATGACAGTAAAAATCGGAGAATGGTTAGACCTTGATCTGAATCAGTGGCAAATGGCGATCGCTTCTCCTGGGGTGAAAATTGATGATTTAAGCGCGTTTGCACTACAGGATAGTCAAGCTGTCTTATTGGAGAGGAAAATGCTTTAGTATCCTCACCGAAGGCAAATAAAAACAAAAAAGGCTGGTAACCCAGCCTTTTTAAATCGGTTATTGTGATGACAACATTAATCAATTTCAGGTGCAACCAATACTGTCGAAGCTAACTCTTCATTCAGTTGATTCTGACGAGACATTTCTTGTTGTTGAGCAATAGTAGGCAGGGCAGAACGCACTTTAGAGGCAACCTCTACCGTCTTAACGTCATAAGTAGTGGTAGCTAACTTAGGATATAACCCAATACCAATGATAGGCAGTAATAAACAAGCTGTGATAAAGACTTCGCGGGGTTTGGCATCTAAGTTAAACTTGGGTAACTGTAACCCTTGATTGTTTTCTCCATAAAAGACCACTCGCAACATGGATAAGAGGTAAATAGGGGTCAAAATTAAACCCACCGCCGTTAAAAAGATGACCACCGTCTTGAAAATGCTACTGTAAGCGTCACTGTTAGCCACACCTAAGAAGACGGTTAATTCTGCCACAAAGCCACTCATCCCAGGTAAGGCTAAGGATGCCATGGATGCTGCGGTGAATAAGGCGAAGGTTTTGGGCATTTTCTTAGCTAACCCGCCCATTTCGTCCATCATTAAGGTATGGGTGCGTTCGTAAGTGCTACCGCAAAGGAAGAATAAGGCTGCCGCAATTAAACCATGAGATACCATCTGTAACACGGCCCCGTTCATACCTAACTCTGTAAAGGAAGAAATGCCGATCAGCACAAATCCCATGTGAGAGATAGAAGAAGATGCCAGACGACGCTTGAGGTTGGTTTGACCAAAGGCGGTAAACGCCCCGTAAACTACGTTAACCACCCCTAAAATAAGCAGTAAGGGAGCGAATTTGATATGAGCATCGGGTAACATTTCAATGTTGAAGCGAATTAACCCATAACCGCCCATTTTTAACAAAACACCCGCTAAAATCATCGACACCGGAGCAGAAGCTTCGCTGTGAGCATCCGGTAGCCAAGTATGTAAGGGGAAAATAGGCAGCTTGACCCCAAAGGCAATTAAAAATCCGGCATAAGCTAACATTTCTAAGGCAAGGGGGAACTCTTTCATCCCTAACTGAGTCATGTCAAAGGTGACCGTATCGCCGTAGAAGGCCATGACTAAGGCCGAAACCAAGATAAAGATAGAAGCAAGGGCTGTATATAATATAAATTTTGTGGCTGCATAAAGACGCTTTTTGCCACCCCAGATAGAAATTAATAGATAAACGGGGACTAACTCCAGTTCCCACATAATAAAGAACAATAGTAAGTCTTTCGCGACAAATACGCCCATTTGTGCGCTATATAGCACCAACATTAGAAAATAGAATAAGCGTGGCTTTTTCTTCACATCCCAGGATGCTAGTAACGCTAAAGTTGTGATCAGTCCTGATAAAACAATTAAAGGCATCGATAACCCATCGATCCCCACTGACCAGTTTAATCCCAGTTGAGGAATCCAAGCATAACTTTCCTCGAGTTGAAACTGACTGTTATGAACATTATATTGGTCGAAAACTGCATATATCGTCAACGCAAAGTTAAATAACCCTACCCCCAAAGCATACCAACGCACTATTTTTCCTTCTTTGTCGGGAATCAAAGGAATGGCAAACGCGGACACTAAAGGGACAAGAATGATGGCTGTAAGCCAGGGAATTTCGGTAATAACCATAAGCTAGGAATAAATACTCAGGTTTGCTTTCTTCTATTATATAAAGTTTTGTAACGTTTTGAAAAGAGGTATTACAAAAAAAGTTTCTGGGCTTACTATAGACTTTTATATATTGATTGCTTGTTTTTCATTCATAAAATACAATGCACAGTCTAACACTTCTCTGGTAAACAATATAACTTTGGTGATTAGATTAGTTTTTGTCTCCATTCTAAATGCTGTTCAATTACAGAGCGATCGCGCCAGATAGGACGCATTGTCCCTTGTTGGTATAAGGATAATTGCTCTCCTCGATGGGGTGAGTTAGGTTGAGTTGCATTCCCATACACCATTAATCCTCGGGCCTCGATGGGATCAGAAAATTCCACGGCCATGATAAAACTGTCCCCAGAGATCACTTGAAAGGTCTTATCTTGGGCTGCTTGTATCCCTAAAACTTGGACTGTTCCTAGTTTACCCGGTCCTCCTCTCGCGGCTACATCTTGCTCTCCTACGCGCATTCTTACCACTTCTCCCCAAGGAACGTCTAGGGACCCGTACAGTAGTTTGACTTGTGCTGCAATGCCTTCTAAAACGGCTACTGCAGTGTTAATATCCGCTAATCCTGTGGGGGTTTCTAGAGGGGTTTGGGGGTTCCAGGGTTGAGAAAACAGTCCTTTTGATTCTAACGTGGTAGCCCATAACATAAATAATACGGCACCACGGCTGTCGGCATTGGTTTGACGATCCCATTTTTCTAGAACTTCGGCTGCTTCTATTCCGATGGGGTTGGCTAATGCTTTAGTGGTAGAAATTAGGATATCTAAGAGGCGATCGGTGATCAATAATTTAGAGGAGAATTTGTTGTTAATGACATCTTCTAAACTGAGTTGATCGGATTGGGTTAATAATTCAATGGAACGCTGCGATCGCAAAATATCTGTCACTTCTCCTAAATATTGGGGCGCAAAATAGGGGGGGAAATCTTCTGCTTTTAATTGAGGAGGATAAGTGCTAGTCCAAGGGGGATCGTTACTGTTTTGTAACCAGCCACTTTTTGGATTAAGAAGACGGGGTAATTCTTCATATTTATGATAATCTTCCCATAAAGTTTTTGAGGTATTTCCTGCTATAATTCCTCCCCAATTTTCCCAGTTCCCTTGAGAACGAACGGGTATTAATCCATTAAAAACATACATAATATTATCTTGTTTATCGGCATAAAGTATATTAAATAGGGGTAATTGTAGTTGCTTTAAAGCTGTTTCAAATTCTCTCAAGTTTTTCCCTTGTCCCATCTGCCATAATTGCTCTAAACTTCCAGGACGATCTAATCCCGCTATTTTTAGGGCATAACCGATGTTTTCTTGTTGCTCAATTATTACACCCTGAATAGATTTTTTAATTCCTATTTGTAATTCTGTAAAGTTGCCATTGGGTTGACGAATTTTTATGGTTTCCAATTCTTGTTTTAAGGATCTTAATTCTCCATCAAATAAGTAATTTTCTTCTTCTAATTTTAATTGATAAATATCGGCTCCGTCTATAGGATTAACGGTAAAAGTCCAGCCTAAATAGTCATTAAATCCCATGGATAAAACTGGCATTCCTACTAAAGTAGCACCATATAAATTGATTCCAGGAGCGATTAATTGCGCTTCATACCAAAGATAGAAATCTGACCAAGGTAAGTGGGGATTGGCTAATAAAATGGAGTGATTATTTAACGCTTTTTGAGGCGCGATCAACCAAGCATTTGATCCCCCTTGGGGAGGTAGGTTTTGTAAAGCTTTGATATTGCGAGGATTGGTTAAAAAGTGAAAATAAATCACTCGTTGAAAATGGGCTAAGATATCGTTTCCTGTGATGGGCAAAACTATCTTTAGTTCTTCTGCTATTTCATCAGAATTTTGTTTAACATAATCATTAATTCCTTGAGCAAAACTATCTAAATATTGCTGCATTTCTGGGGTTTGTTGTTCGTACCATAGTTTGGCTCTTTTGGGTATCCCCATCGTTCTGACATATTGATCAGACTCTAAATAATCAATTCCCCAATATTCTGCTGCTTTTCCCCTTGCCTGTCCGTATAATTTTAATAGTAAATCACCATGACTTTTGGTTTGTGACCAGCCAAATGCTTTAAATAAACCTTGATTATTTTCAGCATAAATATGGGGAACTCCCCAAGTGTCCCAAAGAATTTCTGAAGAATTTTTACTCAAGCTAGTCTGGTTAAACATTAATAAAGTTCCCAACAAAGTTATCAATAAAATAGCAATAAACTTTTTCATTTGATTATATATTTCTAACTTTTGACTTTTGATTTTTGACTTAATTATGCTCCCATTCCTGAATACTGTTTTAATCCTTTTTTCCATAACCAACGATTAATGATAAAAAATATAATAATCCAGGTTAAAGTAATCATAAAACTCAAGGGAATGTTGAAGGAACGATTAATCAATAAAGACGCAGGAAAATAGACAGTATAGGGAAAAGGTGTTAATAAAACAATCTGTTTTATTCCAGGGGGAAATACATCTAAAGGAGCGGTTATTCCTGATAAAAAGATATCAAATAAAAACCAAAATTGCTGAATCGAACTGGCTCGTTCTATCCAAAAGCAAAACATCGCTAAAGTATATTGAATAATAAACCTCAAAGTAAAAGATAAAATAATAGCGATTAAGCCTAACACCAGATTACTTAACTGAGGTATCCACATCGCTTGAGGATATAACCCAAAAAATAAGAACGTAATTAAAATAGCAATGGGAAAACGAGTCATTTTCTCCGCAATATGTCTCGCTACATGATACCAAGCAGGATCAACAGGGTATAATAATTTAAAGGATAATTTGCCTTCTATAACTTCCTTTTCAAAATCCCAAATCACCCAAACATTGGTAAATTGACGCACTTGAAAAACACAGAAAAAATAACGAGCAAATTCCACCGAACTTAAAGAAAAATTACCCCCCTGAGCCGCTTTGAGCCACACCCCCATTAAAATAATGGGCAGGGAACCAGACAGCACCCAAAAAAAGATTTCTGCCCGATACTCTAACATATGAGCATAATACACCGAAAGAAAAGAGACGACTTTTTTAATCAATCCGCGCATAAGTACATGGAAACTAACGTTTAACCCTCATTTTGTTTTTGAAATTATGGCTATTTCAGAATCATAACAAAAGGTTAAACATCGTTAAATTCTTAAAATTTTCTGACGATTTTTGATTGAGAGACTATCTTGAACAAAATCCTTGAATTAGCGCGAAAAATCAGTTATAATAATGACGAGTGAAAAGGCAAATAAGGTAATTAAATATACGGTTGAACCGTAAGAAATACTTCTGCACTTCATCCGGACAGCAATTTTCTATAGATGATCGAAGAAACGATAAACTCCAACCCCAAGTTATCTTAATCAATCCCTTGAGATCATCCCCTAACCCAACATTAACCAATGAAATCATCCTTACTTACCCCCATCGGTAATAATAACGGACAAAATGAGTTGCCATCGACTTTGAGTCAATCTGAAGGTAGCATAGGGGCAGATACAGCAACAGAAAGAGACACAGGGAGTCAATATCTGTCCATAGGAAAGTTAGGGCAAAAACTACAGCAAACCCTAGAAAAACATCACGGTGAGCGTCATATTGTCGTCATTCAGGATTTTCCCGATCCCGATGCCCTTTCTAGTGCTTGGGCTTATCAATTAATTGCCCAAACCTACGAGATAGAATGTGACATCGTTTATGCAGGAACCCTATCTCACCAGGAAAACATTGCCCTCGTTAAACTCACTGGGTTACCCGCAACCCGATGGAGTACCAACACCCTCAAAGATCGGGACCTCTCCATTTATCAAGGATGCGTCTTAGTGGACTCTCAGGGTAACACCAGTCAACTGATGCCCTATGTAAAACAGGCGAAAATTCCCATTGTTATCGTCATCGATCATCATAGTAAACAAGGGAACATCCAGGGAGAATTTATCGACCTACGGCCTAAAATCCGAGCGACGGCTACCATGCTGACCCAGTATATACAAGCGGGATTATTGGATCTCAACAGCAATAACAGTATCCACGTTAAATGTGCCACCGCCTTAATGCACGGTTTGCGTTCTGATACCAACGGGTTACGACAAGCGCAAGAACAAGACTTACTAGCCGCCGCTTACTTATCCCGTGTTTACGATCCTCAATTACTCAACGCCGTCCTGCAGTCAGCGCGATCGCATCGTGTTATGGATGTTATTGAGCGATCGCTCAAAAATCGCCTCATCCAGAATAACTTTTCCATTGCAGGAGTCGGTTACTTACGGTACGAAGATCGAGATGCCATTCCTCAAGCAGCCGACTTTCTCGTAACCGAAGAGAATATCCACACCGCCGTTGTTTATGGCATCATCCATGATGAGGACCATGAGATCGAAGTGGTGATTGGCTCGTTACGTACCAATAAACTAACCCTAGACCCCGATGAATTTCTCAAAGAAGCCTTAGGCAAAAATCCCCAAGGCCGTTACTATGGTGGTGGCCGAGAAATGGCGGGGGGATTTGAGATTCCCATGGGGTTTTTTGGAGGGAGTAATGATAATAGCGACTACACCAAACTAAAATGGGAATTAGCGGATAAACAAATCAAACAAAAACTTCTACGGTTAGTGAACCCCAAAAATCAAGTGATTCACGCCTAAAAAAAAAGCCTCAGTCTGTCTGAGGCCAAGTAGGAGAACCCATAAACTAGGAAGAAAACAACGGAAAAAGATTAATGTTAAATGAATTTTTAAAGGGCAAATCTTAATAAAAGCTTGACTTGTTTTTATCTGTCCTTAGTCTGCCCAAAAAATGCTCGTTTCCTATCACTGTCGAGGATAATTCTAAAATCTCAATTATAATTCTTTGGTAACCAGAGACAGCCTCGTTATAATAAAGTCCTCAACAGATGAGGATAACAGGAATGATGACAACCCTCCAAGGAAGAGATATCTTAGGAATTGGCGATCTCAGTGCAGAAGAAATGACCGCAGTCTTAGCCTTAGGTGCCGAGTTAAAAAGTGGTCAGCGATCGCCCCGTTGTCAAAAAATCCTTGGACTGTTGTTCGATAAAGCCTCCACTCGTACCCGTGTTTCCTTTAGTGCAGCCATCTATCAATTGGGGGGACAGGTATTAGACCTCAACCCCAGTGTAACCCAAGTGGGACGAGGAGAACCCACCAAGGACACAGCCAGAGTCTTAGATCGTTATTTAGACATTTTAGCCATCCGTACCTTTGAACAATCGAAATTAAAAACCTTTGCCGACTACGCTGACATTCCTATTATTAATGCCCTGACAGATTTAGAACACCCTTGTCAAATTTTAGCGGATTTTATGACCATTCAAGAGTGTTTTGGAGAACTAAAAGGCAGCACAGTCACTTACTTAGGGGATGGGAATAATGTAGCCCATTCCCTTATTTTAGGAGGGGCATTAATGGGGATGAAAATTAGAGTTGCTACCCCGAAAGATTATCAACCCTTACCGATGATTATTGAGCAAGCGAAACAGTTAGCTCAACCCGGTTTTGAAATTATGATCACCGATGATCCTGTGGCTGCCGTTAAGGATTCTGATGTGCTTTATACGGATGTGTGGGCTAGTATGGGACAAGAAGATTTAGCCGCATCAAGGATTCCGATTTTTCAGCCCTATCAAATTAACGATGAACTGTTAAATAAAGCCGATAAAAATGCTATTGTTTTACACTGTTTACCCGCCCATCGAGGGGAAGAAATAACCGAGAGTGTTATAGAAGGAAAACAATCAAAAGTATGGGATCAAGCCGAAAATAGAATGCACGCTCAAAAAGCTTTAATGGTGAGTTTGTTGGGAATTTAGAAGAGGAGAAAAATAATTATAATCTGAGTTCGACAGCAGGAAAACTATCAATAACTTAGCAAAATCAGGAGTCTCAAACCCTGATGATCTCGTCAAAAATAATTAACAGCCAACAGCGAACTCAGGTTTGTAACTAAATCTTACAAATCAGTTAACAAATAAATAACCCCCCAGAGGAATGATACAATAAAAGTATAAAGTTGGTGGTAAAAATCAACACAAAAAGAACCGAAAACAGTCCGAACAGTTGAAAAAAAACTGTTCAGCAAAGTGCATAAAACCAAAGTTAAATGATTGATTAGGAGTCAAAGAATGGACTTAACAACAACCTACATGGGCATGGACTTAAAGTCTCCCTTAGTCGTCGGTTCTTGCGCCCCCTTAACAGAAGAAATTGATAACATTAAGCGCATGGAAGATGCCGGGGCAGCCGCCGTTATTTTGCACTCATTTTTTGAAGAACAATTACGACAAGAACAACTAGAATTACATCATCATTTAACCTATGGAACCGAAAGCTTTGCCGAAGCCTTAACCTATTTTCCTGAACCCGAAATCTTTCACGTCGGCTCCGAAGAATATTTAAACCATATTCGCACCAGTAAAGAAATGGTCAATATTCCTATTATTGCCAGTATTAACGGTTCAACATTGGGGGGATGGTTAGACTATTCCCAACAAATCGAACAGGCCGGGGCTGACGCACTAGAATTGAATATTTATTATGTTCCCACCGATTTAGAGATTCCTGGGGGAGAAATTGAACAGAATTATTTAGACATCTTAAAAGCCGTTAAATCAGAAATCAATATCCCTGTCGCCATTAAATTGAGTCCCTATTTTAGTAACATGGCCCACATGGCCAAACGACTAGGAGAAGCCGGGGCCGACGGCTTAGTTTTATTTAATCGCTTCTATCAACCCGATATTGACTTGAACAACTTAGAAGTGTATCCCAATGTTTTGTTAAGTACCCCTCAAGCCATGCGTCTCCCCATGCGTTGGATCGCCATTTTATACGGCAAAATTGACGCAGACTTAGCAGCAACCAGTGGCATTCATCACCCCTCAGATATCATTAAAATGGTCATGGCCGGCGCAAAAATCACCCAGGTAGTCAGTGCCTTATTACGTCACGGTATCCACTATTTAGCCACCCTAGAAGAAGGAATGCGAACCTGGATGGAAGAAAACGAATACGAGTCCATCCAACAAATGCAAGGCAGTTTATCGCAACTTCACTGTCCTGATCCAGCGGCCTTTGAGCGATCGCAGTATATGAAGGCCCTACAAACCTACGCCCCCATCTGGCGATCGCTACAAGAACCCGCCACCCCCCCCCTCAACCGAGATAATTAACCCAGGAGGTCCAGCTATGAACAGCAAACGGATTGGTATTCTTACCAGTGGGGGGGACTGCCCCGGGTTAAATGCGATTATTCGCGCAGTGGTTAAAGCAGCCGAACTCAATAACTGGATGGTGTATGGACTGCCCTACGGAACCGATGGGTTTCGCGACATTGCCGAGAAAAAATATGCCCCGAAAGAGTTTTTGTTAACGCGAAAATGTTATGAATTGCCGGGAAAAATTCGGGGTTTAGACGTTTTGCAATTTTTTAGTGGCACCATATTAGGGTCCATCAATAAAGGAGATCCAAACGATCCTAGAGTAAAAGCAGCCATCCTCAAAGGCTATGGTATGCTCGCGTTAGATGCTTTAATTGCTATTGGAGGAGATGGTAGCTTAGATATTATCTATGACTTAGCCAAAGAAGGTCATTGGAATATTATTGCCATTCCCAAAACCATCGATAACGATGTTCCTTTAACAGAGTTTTCTGTGGGTTTCTCCACAGCCGTCGAAATTGTCACCCAAGCGTTATATGATCTGACTTTTACCGCAGCCAGTCATAACCGCATTATGATTGTGGAAGTCATGGGTCGAGATGCCGGTCATTTAGCCCTACGAGGCGGAATTGCCGGAGGGGCTGATATCATCCTCATCCCTGAATTAACCCCTTGTCTTAGCCTAGATGTGTTGGACGGTTGCTGTCATCAACTGTTAGAGTTGCAACAATCGGACCGTCATTTTGGTTTATTAGTCATTGCAGAAGGAGTCAAAAACAAAAGTAACGAAAAAGAGAGTTATATTGGCGATTATCTCAAGAGACAGATCAAAGAATATATTGGTTTTCTCTATCACGAAAAACATAAAAACTTTGCTCAGTTGAAAGATTTGGATATGCGAGTTACGGTGTTAGGCCATCTACAACGCAGTCATCCGCCGGTTGCTTGGGACCGCCTCTTGGCCACTGCTTTTGGCATCAAAGCCATCGAACTGATCAAAGAAAAAAAATACGATCGATTGGTGATTTGGAAAAGAGGCGAGGTGAGTAGTGACTCTTTGTCTGAAGTCATTGATATCATCAAGAAACGTCATAAAGATAAAGTTTGTACTTCTCCCGTGGAATCAGACGATTGCATGCTCAAGACGGCGCGATCGCTGGGTATTTATTTAGGCAACGGCTGACCACGCCCAACACAGAGTAAAACTACGGCCTGGGACTCTCCCAAGGTCGTCACGTTCTTTTTTTAGAGACATTAGGTAAAAAAAGTTGATTGGTGGTGTATAATGAATATTCGTGACCCCAGAAGGAGAGGTGGCCGAGTGGTTGAAGGCGCAGCACTGGAAATGCTGTTTAGGGGTAACTCTAACGAGGGTTCGAATCCCTCCCTCTCCGTTCCAAAACGAGAGACGGTTTTAAAAATCCCACAGGTGTAAACCTGTGGGATTGTTGGTTTAGCTCTAAGGAAGTTCTCTCTGTCTTTCGAGGCCTGGAGAAGCCCGCACTGTAACGGTACTCCGTTCAGTGTTGGGAGTCGTCACGGACTTGACCTCTATTGATTTTTCCCCTATTGCCACCCCTTTGCTCAATTTTGTGAGAGAATACGTAACTAAATAGGGGCTGTCTATTTCAATCTAATGTCTTTGCTGAAACGATTGTTTAATAATCCAAATATATCAAAAACTGACCAAAAGTCCCAATTCAAAGGGGAACAGGTCAACTTAAAGGGCCATACAGATGGCCAAACTCGCATCTTCTTCACCCGAGAAAGAGAAATCGATCTCTATGAACTCGAAGAATTATGCGACGCAGTAGGGTGGGCCCGTCGTCCCCTACGAAAAGTCAAACGCGCACTCACCTACAGTTTTATGGTAGTGTCAGCCTGGGAAGTCCAAGGCAACCGCAAACGCTTAATTGGGTTTGCTCGTGCCACCTCCGATCATGCCTTTAACGCTACCATTTGGGATGTGGTCATCCATCCCCGGTTCCAAAGCAAGGGACTGGGAAAAGGGATGATGAAATATATGATTCGTCAATTAAGAAACGAAGATATTAGTAACATCACCCTCTTTGCTGATCCTGACGTGGTAGACTTTTACCGTCGTTTGGGGTTTGTTCTTGACCCCGAAGGAATTAAAGGGATGTTTTGGTATCCTGATTAGGGACAGTTTGAGTTATAATGGGGAGGAGCGTCACGGGATGTAGCGCAGCTTGGTAGCGCGCCTGCTTTGGGAGCAGGATGTCGTAGGTTCAAATCCTGCCATCCCGATTAGCCCCTTATAGGGAAAACAATTATTAAAATTTTACGAACTCTTAATAGAAATAAACGTCATAATTTTATAAGAGCGTGTACCATAGTATGAAAACAGATGAAAGACTCAACTGATGGTTCATCCTCTCTTCATCTGTCATGGTTGGCTAACGTAAACTGCTTCCTCAATTCCCGTTTGACATCGATAAAATCCTATGAATAACATCATAAAATACTTGTGCCGTTATCAATCACTGTTATTAGGTGGAACCCTGGCAACCATTTCCTTGCATACCTTAGTCCTCCCAGTCAATAGTGCGCCACAACCAGAGGGATTGGAAGATAACCCTAAAGCCATTGTGGATGAGATGTGGCAAATTGTAAATAATGAATTTGTCAACCCAGATTTTAATCGAGTAGACTGGCAAGAAAAAAGGCGGGAATTGTTGTCTCAGGATTACGACAGTTCAAAACAAGCTTATAAAGCCATTCGTGAAGCCCTAGAAGACTTAGGCGACCCCTATACCCGTTTTTTGCCCCCGACTGAATTTTCCGTGTTAACCAGTCAAACCGCAGGGGAAGTCTCAGGAATAGGAGTTAGATTAGCCCTTGATAAACGAACCAGTGAAATTTATGTGATGGAAGCCGTGAAAAACTCCCCTGCCATGAAAGCAGGATTAAAACGGGGCGATCGCCTGATTCGCATCAACGGCAAACCCACCGCCCTCATGACCATAGAACAAGCACAAGAAGCGATCACCGGAGAATTGGGAACCGAAGTCAGTTTACAACTCTCACGACGGGAAAAAGGGGTTTTCCAAGTCACCCTAGAACGAGCGCAAATTGAGATCCCAGCCGTAACCTATCACCTAGAAGAAGAGGAACAGCATCGCATTGGCTACATTAAACTGGACGAATTTAGTTCCCATGCCACCGAACAGATGAAACTGGCCATCGAAGACTTAGGAAAACAGCAAGTTTCTGGGTACGTTCTCGACTTACGGGGCAACCCCGGCGGCTTACTGTTTGCTAGTGTGGATATTGCCCGTCTCTGGCTACAAAAAGGAGAAATTGTCAGCACCACTGACCGCAAAGGGGGCGATCGCCATTTTACCGCCAATGGCACTTCCTTAACGGATTTACCCCTGGTGGTTTTGGTGAATGAATGGTCAGCCAGTGCCAGTGAAATTTTAGCCGGCGCGCTCAAAGAAAACGGACGAGCCACGGTAGTGGGTACCACTACCTACGGAAAAGGTACAGTCCAGTCGGTTCACAATCTTTCCGATGGCTCAGGGTTAGCCGTCACCATCGCCCGTTATTATCCCCCCAGTGGCACCGATATTAACCATAAAGGCATCAGTCCTAATGTTTATTTAGAATTGACCATGGAACAACAAGCGCGCCTCAAAAGCGATCCTGCCCTGATGGGAACCGATGCCGATCCCCAGTACACTCGCGCTATTTCCATTCTCAAAGGTCGCACTCAACCCATTTCTACCCCCGCCACTCCCAAACCGGTTGGTTTGCGTTGGGAAGAGTTACAAGAAACCATTAAAGATCCCGATCCCCGTTGGCAGAGAATGCAGGAAACAGTGAATTAGCTTCTTCGGCAAGAAGCCCCACGCTGTATTTTCCCAAAAAACGACCACAAATCAGCGTGGGATGAATTGCCGTCCGAGATTATGATTCTGGACGAGCTTGATTTTCAATGTATTTCTTAAGAGT
>JASJBX010000103.1 GCA_030066295.1 Crocosphaera sp. | reverse complement strand
TCTACCAATTGTAGCGGTTTTTAGCCTACAAAGCCGATCTTTTTTCCTCATCCAATATGGGTGTAACCTTTTAATAACAGGGGTTGTGGTTTTATTCAGCAAACCCTAATTACCCTTGCCATTTTGCCCTAAACCCTTTGATTTCTTCATCCCCATAGAAATACTTTACATAATTTGAAGTGTAAATTTCATCTAATATTGGTGTGGGAATTTTAATTCCTTTTTTCACCTTTTGATAAATTTCACGATAGCTTGACTGTTCTGCCTTATTCCCTTCCTCAAGGGTAAAATTTTTAAACCCCAAAAAGTCTTCTATGGCCTGACTATAACAGGAATTTAAAGACTCAAGCTTCATGAGCAGTAGATTTCTATCCTGATAAATATGATAACCTTTTTGGGAGGGGAAGGGTTCTGTGTAGATATCAAAATCCAGTGCTTTTTTCAATTCTATCTCAAACCAGTTCAGTCTCATCTCAACCTTCTCAGATTGAAACAAACTTAAGATATTTTGGGTTATTTTTTCAGCAATTTCATCTTCTGAGTTTGTCGTCATCTTGCTAGTATAAGGATAATTTTCGCAGTATTCAGAAATTAAAGCAGCCACCGGATCACGAACCAAAGAAAAAAAGTAAACCTGTTTCGTATTCAAGAAATGATTAAGCTGCTTGTTAAGAAAAATACTTTGAATTAAATTATCAGGAATTTGACTGGGTTTGCATCGGTCTTTGTAATAGTTTTCAGCATCAATGATGGATTGATCAGTCAGACGATGGATATGAAAAACAAACTGATCCCGAAGATTTCTTCGCAAAGAAATGGTGAGGGTAGTAGACCCCACCTTGCCATCGGAATAAACAATAAAAACCTGATCCGTAATCAGCCGTTGAATTAAATAACTTCTCCATTGGATAGATAGAGGATAGCTATAATCTAATATCTGACCGAGTTGTTCTTTTAGCGTGGTTTTAACTTGAGAAATCATAATAAATAATTTTAAAAATGAGAGACAACCGAATATCCGCAACAAACCGCCCACCGCCTTCGTCTTCCTAACCGACCATCAGCAATGATCAGACACTTTTAACATCGCTCTAGAAAAGATTGAGTACACTAAAACAATAGAATACACTGAAAAGCGATCGCTCATCATCATAGACCATGTTTGACCTTTCTCTGTTCGATAAGAAAAATACCTTGAGAACCCTGTGCTGTACCCTAGCTGTGACCGTGGGTATCCTTACCCTGAAAACCATTCCCCGAAACGTACAGGCCCAGACACCCACCCCCAATAGTCCCCTAACCGTCCGTTCCGATATCCAAGAAGCCAACTCAGAAACCGGCGTAGTCACAGCCAGAGGAAACGTGCAGTTTTTCTATCCGGCCAGACAAATTCAAGGAACCTCCGCCCAAGCCCAGTATTTTAGTCGAGAACGGCGTTTAGTGTTAACCGGGGACGTTTATGTGCTACAAGAAGGCAACAGTATGCGGGCCGAAACCATGACCTATCTCATCGATGAAGGACGCTTTATCGCGACCCCAGAATCGGCACAACAGGTAGAATCTATCTATCTAGTAACAGAGAACCAAAATAGTTCTCCTCAACCCAGTCCCATCTCCCCCGCCCCCCCCTTAGACACCACTTTACCCACCCCCGACTTTTAACTCCTGATCCATGACACTAATTTTAGAAAATATCCATAAAAAATACGGTAAAAGAGACATTGTTAACCGCGTTAACCTCAAAGTCGCCCCTGGTGAAATTGTCGGCCTTCTCGGACCCAACGGCGCAGGAAAAACAACCACCTTTTACATTGCCACCGGTCTGATCAAACCCAATAAAGGCAAAGTTTGGTTACATCAACAAGAAGTGACCCGCTTACCCTTAAATAAGCGGGCCCGTTTAGGCATTGGCTATATGACCCAGCAACCCAGCATTTTTCGTCATCTGAGTGTGACCGAAAACATCCAAGTTGCCCTGGAACAAACCAATGTCCCCTTTCGACAACGGCCCCAACGTCTCCATAATTTGCTCAAAGAATTCCGCCTGGAAAAAATTGCCCACACCAAAGGGTCCCAAGTATCCGGAGGAGAAAGACGCAGAACCGAATTAGCCCGTTCCTTAGCCGTGGGTCAACAGGGTCCCGATTTTTTATTATTAGACGAACCCTTTGCCGGGGTTGACCCCATCGCTGTGTCGGAAATTCAAACCATGATCGCCCAATTACGCGATCGCCAGATGGGAATATTGATCACCGATCACAACGTTCAAGCCACCCTAGCCATTACCAACCGCGCCTACATCATGCGAGACGGCCAAATCTTAGCCGCCGGCAGTGCCGAAGAAATTTATAACAATCCCTTAGTGCGACAGTATTATTTAGGAAACTAAAGACAACGGATTACCGCTAAAATCACACACAAATTATGGATATTGGTCACATAAACCCCGTTAAAATCAAACTCAAACCTCAGATCCCTGGTTTATCCATCATGGATCGCTATTTATTCATAGAACTGCTGTTGCCTTTCCTCTTCGGCATGGGCATTTTTACCTCTTTGGGTCTGTCCATTGGGACCTTATTCGATCTGGTCCGTCGAGTCACCGAGTCGGGACTGATGCTAACCGTGGCCTTAAAAGTTTTACTGTTAAAAATGCCAGGGTTTGTCAGTTTAGCCTTTCCCATGGCCATGTTATTGGCAGCGTTGATGGCTTATAGTCGCTTATCTAGCGATAGCGAAATTATTGCCCTGCGGAGTTTGGGAGTAAGTGTCTATCGGTTAATTATTCCTGTGATTATCTTTGGTTTTGTGGTCACAGGATGCGCCTTTATTGTCAATGATTGGATCGCCCCAGCAGCCACCCATGAAGCGGCGGTTACCCTAGAAAGGGCAGTCAATCAAGAACGACCGGATTTTAAAGAACGCAATATTGTCTATCCCGAATATAAGACCATTCAAGAAGAAAATGGACAAGAAGCCACCATTTTAACCCGTTTATTCTACGCTGAGGAATACAACGGGGAACAAATGAAAGGGTTGACCATTTTAGACCGAACCCAAGAAGGGGTGAACCAAATCGTCACCTCAGAATCGGCGACCTGGAATATCTCCAGCAATACCTGGGACTTTTTTAACGGAACCATCTACCTCATCGCCCCAGACGGGTCCTATCGCAATATTGTCCGCTTTCAACATCAACAACTGGCCTTGCCCCGGGCCCCGTTAGATTTGGCTAACCGTCGCCAAAATTTCACAGAAATGACCATCGCCCAAACTAAAGAATATCTCAAAGCCATGCAACTCAGTGGCAACGAGAAACGGGTGCGAAAGGTTCAAGTTCGTCTGCAAGAAAAGTACGCCATGCCCTTTGTCTGTTTGATCTTTGGGTTGGTGGGGGCAGCCATCGGCGTTAGACCCCAAAACACCAACAAGGCCACCAGTTTTGGGGTCTGTGTGGGCTTAATTTTCGGTTACTATCTCCTGGCCTTTATGAGTACCTCTCTGGGGATTTGGGGGATTTTAACCCCATTTTTGGGGGCCTGGTTACCCAACCTTCTCGGATTGGCTGCCGGTAGTTTATTATTAGTTCAATCAGCAAGTTTACGATAACCCATGTCTGAACCCCGTTCCTTAACCATCGGTTGGCTGTACCCTAACTTAATGAGTACCTACGGCGATCGCGGTAACGTCATCTGTCTCCAACGTCGTTGTCAATGGCGAGATATTCCAGTCACCATTCTGCCCCTGGATCAGCAAACGGAAGCGGCACAGTTTTCTGCGGTGGATGTGATCGTCGGGGGTGGGGCCCAGGACCGTCAACAAGAAATTGTCATGCGCGACTTACAAGGGGCCAAAGCTGACGCGCTACGGAGTAAGTTAGACGGGGGAACCCCCGGGGTGTTTACCTGCGGATCGCCCCAACTCCTCGGTCATTATTACGAACCGGCGTTAGGACAGCGCATCGAAGGGTTAGGATTATTGGATTTAGTGACGAAACACCCAGGCCCGAATGTCTCCCGTTGTATTGGCAATGTGGTCTTTGAGATTACCGCTTCACCCCTCGCAGACGACTTGAAAAAAATGTTGGGTCAACCGCCGCTGATTATTGGCTTTGAAAATCACGGGGGACGTACTTATTTGGGAGAGGTGCAACCCCTGGGAAAAGTGCAGTCTGGCTATGGTAATAATGGGGAAGATGGTTACGAAGGGGCTTTTCATCGTCATGCGATCGCTACCTATTCCCACGGCCCTCTGTTACCGAAAAATCCCTTTGTGGCTGACTGGTTGATTAAAACCGCATTACAGGAAAAATATCAAACGGAAATGGATTTAGTGCCTCTCGATGATAGTTTGGCCCAACAAGCAAGGGAAGCGATGTTAAAACGGTTAGAATAAAAAACAAGATAAAATAACGCCCAAATGTCACCATTATGAGTGAGAATACAGCTAACAGAAACGATAATGACTGGATTAAACAGTTAGTCCTGATGGGGATTGGTACAACCTCACTCGCTGCTGAGAAGTTAAGAGAAGTCAGCGAAGAATGGGTTAAAGAAGGTAAAATTAATCCGGACCAAGCCCAAGGTTTTGTAGATGATATCATGGATCAGATCAAAACCGGCCAAGGCAACTTTGAGAACAACATGGAACGTGAACTACGGAATATGTTGCGAGACTTAGGGGTTCCCCGTCAAACCGAAGTGGATGAGTTACGGGGACGAATCGATCGCCTGGAAAGACAAGTTAGGGACTTAGAAAACAAATTATGGCGTTAAAGACAGTTAGTAAAGGAACACACCGATCCATGCGCGAAATTTTCATTAGTTTTGGCATTATTGCTGCGTTTAGTTTATTGTTACTGCTTAGTTTTATTTTTGGTAACTCCGATAAACAAACAGCGATCGCCTCGGAAACAACCCCGGACATCACTAAAGATACGTTAATGGCTTTAAATATTGATAATAAGGAAATCACTGATATGGACTTAGAAAACGCAGTTACGACCGAGTCTGGCCTCAAATACATCGATCTCAAAGAAGGGGAAGGAGACAGCCCCCAACAGGGACAGAGGGTTACGGTACACTACACCGGTACCCTGGAAAATGGCAAAAAGTTCGATAGTTCCCGCGATCGCAATCAACCCTTTTCTTTTAAAATTGGGGTGGGACAAGTGATCAAAGGTTGGGATGAAGGGGTTGCTTCGATGAAAGTGGGCGGCCAACGCATCTTAATTATTCCCTCTGACTTGGGTTATGGTGCAAGAGGGGCCGGGGGGGTGATTCCTCCTAACGCAACTTTAATCTTTGATGTGGAATTATTAGGGGTTCAATAATAATGGGTAAGGTGGGCATTGCCCACCCTACTTAGGCTAAGTGACCATCACTTGAATTAACAATTGCAATCCTGCCATACTTAATAAAATTAATACTAATTTGCGAAACAGTAATAAGTTAACCCGCTTCGATAAGGAAAATCCTAATATTAACCCGATTACTATCATCGGAATACTGATCATAAAAAGCTGTAGCACTTCAGGGGTAATGTTTCCCTGGAGAAAATGATTAGTCAACACAATAATAACATTACAAAAAAAGAAAAAATTAAGATTACTTCTAAACTGTTCCGGTGTCCATCGACAACAATTTCCATAAATGATCATCGGTGGCCCCCCTGTATTATAAGCCCCCGATAATAAACCTGAGCAAAAAGCAAAACCATAACCCCACTTGGGAGAACGAATTGAGGGTAAAGGAAACTCTAAAAGCGAATAGATTCCATAGCCTAAAACTACCATTCCTAAAATTGTTGAACTGATAGTTTGATCAATATTTTTCAGAAAATAAACCCCAAAGGGAATGGCTAAACTAGAGGCAATTACTAATCGGAAAATGGCCTTGATTTCTAGCTTGTTTCGATAATAAACAGAAATTATTAATAAGGTCAATAATGAAATTAAATTCATCAAAGGAGAAGCCACCCGCACATCAATAACTAAGGTGATTAAAGGCATGGAAACCACACCTAACCCAAACCCAGAAAGACTTTGAATGAATACCCCCAATAAGATAATCAAAGGAACAAAAAGATTATCCATTTTGACTCTGTACTAAAGCCACACCATGAGACGTTCCCAAACGGGTTGCCCCCGCTTCGATTAACCCATAAGCTTGTTCTAAGGTTTTGATTCCTCCTGATGCTTTAATCCCCACTCTGCCCTCGGCTATTTGACTCAACAAACGGACATCGGACACCGTTGCCCCCCCAAACCATCCACTACTGGTTTTCAGATAGTTTGCCCCTGCATCCATACAGATTTCTGCTGCTAAACGTTTTTCTGTATCCGTTAATAAATTGGTTTCTAAAATCACTTTAATGGTTTGTCCTGTCCCTTCACAAATAGCTGAAATTTCATTATAAATCTCTTCAGACTTTCCTGCTTTTAATAAGCCTAAGTTAATCATAATATCCAGTTCGCTTGCCCCATTTTCTGTGGCTTCTTGGGCTTCATACAGTTTAACTGTAGCCGTATTCGCCCCTGTGGGAAAGCCAATCACGGTACACACCCCAATTTTTTGACCATGAAGTAATTTAACCGCTTGCGACACTGCACTAGGATAAACACAAACCGTCCGAAAGCCAAAATATTGCGCTTCATTACAACATTGTTCTATATCTTCTGGGGTAGCAGTGGGTTTGAGTAAGGAATGATCAATATAGTCTGCAATATTAATAGTGACATCTTTTTCTATCATCTGATTTTTTCTCCATATTGTTAACTTTACGATGAAAATTCAGAACTTCTCCCATAAATTGATCCTGTAACGAAAGTATATCTGCATACTATCATGAAAAAGTCAAATCAATACAAAAAAACTTTAATATTATTTTTTATTTTTTACAAAAAATCCATTGTTATCGCTAGTTATCATTTGTTATCACTAAAAAAGTTAAGATTCTGTCAACCGTAAAATCACAGAAAAAAACAAAAAAATATCCCCAATTTAGTTATTATTTTTGGGAACCGATACTTTAACAATTACGTCAATTTTTCTATAACAGACTACTATCAATTCAACCCTATGGAGAACAACCATGAAATCATCAATTCTGGCAATTTTGGGACTCCTTAGTCCTTTCTTATTTACCCCTGAAATCAAGGCAGTAAACCCCGATCATCTTCAACAGTTATTATCCACTCGAGAATGTCAAGGTTGTGACTTATCTGGGGCTGATCTGACGGCTGCTCATTTAATCGGTGTTGACCTGAGAGATGCTAACCTCAAAGGGGCTAACTTAACCGAAGCAAACCTAGAAGGGGCTGATCTCACCGGGGCTAACTTGGAAGGGGCAAACCTCACAGCTTCTCTGCTCACTAATGCTACTCTTAATGATAGCATTCTTGATCACGTCAACCTAACAAAAGCGATGGTTTATGATGTTGATGTAGCAGGAGCATCAATGATAGCTTTAATCATCGATGAAGCAGAGATTTTTAATACGGGTATTAGTGTAGGAGGGACTTTACCCAAATAGAACTTGAGTCTATTTTGAACTCTTTTCGATTGTCATTTCTGGGATCTTAACTCCTCCACATTTTTTTAATAATTGGTATCAACAAACGTCGATAATATTTGTTATATTAGGGTGTAAAGGTAATGATTATATTTTCATAATGACTGTTCAAGAAAAAAAGCAAAGGCCAGGATTAAGTATTGGAACCTTAAAACGGGTACATCATATTGCCTTGAATGTTAAAAATATGACAGCCTCTCGTCACTTTTATGGTGAAATTTTGGGACTCCACGAATTAACGGGTGACGAAGTACCTAGTACCCTTAAAGACTTAGTGGTTCAAGGAAAAGTTGCCAATTTTATCACTCCTGATGGACTGGTATTAGACTTATTTTCAGAACCAGATTTATCCCCTCCTCATGATGATCCTAAACAGCAATTTACACGGGCGAATCACTTAGCGTTTCACATCGATGCTGACTTATTTGAGCAAGCTGTAGAAGTGCTAAACAATCATCACGTGATCATCGATCATGGCCCCGTAAGTCGCCCCACCGGCAGAGGGATTTACTTTTATGATCCGGATGGGTTTATGGTAGAAATACGCTGCGATCCGAGTTGACAATTTAACTCATTCCTAAAATAAATTTAAGGGACAAACTAATTAAAATTGATTGTAAAATTAATAATAGTAATATTCCCCCCACTGCCAGGAAGAAATAACGTCGAATTAAAGCAACCAACCCCCTAATCACTGCCCTAGCAATGGTTTGTTCTAACCCCTCATTTGTCATCACTTTATAGATGATTTTTTCGACTTCGTCATCGACTTTTCTAGCGAGGGTTCTTTTCCGTTTCTTCTTGGGAGATTCCATAATAATTGGTCAGTCAGTAATCTTGCTTTTCTATACTATCTTTAATATCATTTAAGTCAATATAGCGATCGGTCGCATTGCGTAACTCCCTGGCGATCATCCCCTCTGTCGAAACAACAGTAATATGGGTATTTTTTGATCTGAGTAATTCAATGGCCCTCTCAAAATCTCCATCCCCACTAAATAAGATAACGCGATCGTATTGATCCACCGTATTAAACATATCCACAACAATTTCAATATCTAGATTAGCTTTTTGAGAATAGCGTCCAGAGGTATCATCGTAGTATTCTTTTAAAATTTTCGTTCTCACCGTGTATCCTAAACTAATCAACGCATCACGGAACCCTCTTTGATCTTGAGAATCTTTCAAACCGGTGTACCAAAAAGCATTAATTAAAGAAACGTGAGGATCATTAGTAAAGTAGTCTAAAACTCGCCTAGGATCGAAAAACCAACCATTTTTTTGTTGTGCATAAAACATATTATTGCCATCAACAAATATAGAAAGACGCTCTTTCTGACACATACAAGTATTCGTAGCATCCATAAAATTAAGACCTAAGTATAAATAAAAATAAAGAAATAGATAAGTAGCTTAATTGTTTAAATTAGTAAGGTTACTTAACTAAAATTTTACCTTAAAAGTTCACCAGTTTGTAGGATGGATTTTATTTAAGTAAATCTAAGGAATTAATTTCCACCTAGGTAGGAACACCAATCACTCCAACCCCCAGGATATAACTTTGCCCCTTTAATTCCTGCTAATTCCATGGATAAAAGATTGACACAAGCGGTTACCCCAGACCCACAATAGACAATGATCTCCCCAGTCCCCTGAAAATCAGCCCATAAGCCGCTTTGTTCCCCTTCAGGTAGGATATAGCCTTCTTCGTTGGTGACGCGCTTCCAGGGGGAATTAACTGCCCCCTCAATATGGCCAGCGATGGGGTCGATGGGTTCTCGTTCTCCTCGATAGCGATCGCTGTCCCGTGAGTCGATGACCATGACATCGGATAACTCTTTGCGTTGTTTGAGGGTTGCGATGTCTACCGTCCAGTCAGGGCGAGGTTGAGGGAGAAAATCCCCTGACTTGGCTTCTGGAGTCAGACTGTCCACGGGATAATTATGAGCTTGCCAACCGGGCCAACCCCCATCTAAAACCGCTACGGTTTCATGGCCAAAGTAGCGTAACAACCACCATAAACGGGCAGCAAAAGCAAAACGGAGGTCATCGTAAGCAACCACCAAAGTTTCGCCAAATTTGATCCCCATGGATTCTAACTTTTTGGCAAAAATGGCGGCATCAGGGAGAGGATGACGGCCACCATGGGTGGTAACAGGGGAAGATAGGTCTTGATCTAAGTTTAAATAGTAAGCCCCAGGAATATGACTGGTCAGATATTGTTCATAGCCCCAGTTAGCATCTCCCAAACGGAAGCGACAATCAATAATAACAAGGTTAGGGTTAGAGAGTTGACCAGCGAGCCATTCACTGGTAATAACAAAATTAAGATTAAACATAACAATATTTTAACCGCTCGAAGACGAATAAAACCGTCCTTGAGTTGAGTTGTTGTTGAGAAGCCCCAACTTCAGCCAAGCAAGTTGGGGTACTTCACGGAAGGGAAAAGTTTTTGATGATTAATAAACAGTTCCGCTCATCATCGGTGCGTTCATAACTCAATTGGGCTGCAATTTTTTGTAAAATGGGAAGCCCTTGGCCATGACCAGCAAAACGGGTATCCTGACTAGCGTTCGCCTGAAGGAAGCCTTGTAAGTCGAAAAAGGGGCCACAGTCCCAAATTCTCATCTCTAAGCTATCAGACGTGAGTTTAATTTCGACTTCTACCAGGACATCGCTGGTAATATCTTTATGGGCGTGGCGTACAGCATTGGTAAAGCCTTCGGCTAAGGCCAGTTGACACTGTAACCAGTCTTTTTTGGGAATCCAGGGTTGATTTATGTCGTCAAAGTGGCCTAAAACTTCATCTAGTGCTTTTAGGTCGCTCTTTACTTTGAACGAAATCTGTTTGAGGACGCTCAATGATTCAAAGCCTCTACAATCAACTAGAGTTGACACAGATAGACTAGAGATTCAGACACCTCTATTCTAATTACTAGCTTTAGTGTACCTGGGATTGTTACGATATTGCGGGTAATTTTCTGATTTTGTTACCTTCGGCTCCTAGAATAGTATTAAATCTCACCGGTCAATTCTTGCTCAAACTCCTCATAACTGTCAATTATGGTTCAAATCTTATTGATTGATGACGATCACAGTATTCGCTTGCTTTTGGAGAGAACCCTCAAACGTCAGGGTTATGATGTAGTGTGTGCAGGGGAAGGGGAAGAAGGGTTAGTTCAAGCCAAAACATTACACCCAGCGATGATTATTTGTGATTGGGTGATGCCGGGAATGAGTGGATTGGAGGTGTGTCGTCAAGTGAAGAGTATTCCTGATTTAGCGACTACGTTTTTTATTCTATTGACTTCTTTGGGGTCGGTGGAAGATCGGGTCAAGGGGTTGGATGCAGGAGCCGATGATTTTCTCTGTAAACCGATTGAAATGAATGAGTTTATTGCGAGAATTAGAGCCGGATTAAGATTACATCAATTAAGTCAAGATTTAACGGAACAAAAGCGACTTTTGGAGGCTGAACTGGCAGAAGCGGCTGAATATGTTAGCTCGATTTTACCTGAACCCCTGAAGCATCCTTGTTTGACCATTAATTCTCGTTTTTTGCCGTCGAGTCAGTTGGGAGGGGATGGGTTTGATTATTTTTGGTTGGATGAGGATCATTTGGCCCTCTATCTGTTGGATGTGTCGGGCCACGGCCTCCGCGCTGCTTTACCTGCTTTGGCTGTGATTAATTTACTCCGTTCTCAAAATTTAAGTCAAGTTGATTATTATCAACCGAATCAAGTATTAGCTGGACTTAATAAAACGTTTCAAATGACCGACACAAATGATAAATATTTTACCATTTGGTATGGTGTTTACAATTGTCACAATTGTGAACTGACTTATGCGAGTGCCGGCCATCCTCCTGCTGTTCTCTTAAGTCCCAACTCAGAAAAAGAACTGATAGAAACTCGACTGAAAACCCCCGGTTTACCCATAGGAATGTTTCCTGATGCAACTTATAGTAATAAATCTTTAGTTGTTGATAGTTTTTCAAAGTTATATATTTTTAGTGATGGTATCTACGAAATTGAACAGGAAGACGGAACAATTCTCGGCTTAACCACTTTTCTGTCCATGGTTTATCGTTATCAAATACAAGGGCCTCAAACGCTGGATCAGCTAATTACTGGCCTTAAATACTACAATCTCAACGATAAGTTTGATGATGATTTATCGATTATTGAAGTAAACTTCACTAAGAATATTTCAGGATAAAAGTCACACATTCATAATGTTTTTTTCTAATTCTTCTCGACTCTCAAAAATCCTAAAAACTTTGTGCATATCTGTTAATTCCAGTAACATCATTACCTGCTCGTTAACTGAACACAAAAACAGTTTAGCCCCTGCAGCCCGAACCGTCTTTAATGATAAAACCAAAGCCCCCAAGCCTGAGCTATCCATAAAGGTAACATCTTTAAAATCGATAACAATAACTTTAGGACTTGCTTTTAGTAATTCCTGGATTTCCTGACGAAACTTAGGGGCTTTTGTTCCGTCAACCATACCAGAGGGTTGATAAACTTGAAAGTAGGTTGTCATTGATAATAAAACTAAAAAATTAGAATAAAAGTTGCCAAAATTCCTGGGTTTTATTTTACCACAAAAAACAAGAAAACTGAAGAATTTTATAGTAAGTATATTTTCTCAAAGAGATTCTCTTAAATTTAGCCCAGTATCACTGAAAAAATTCAATGATTGACAACAGATAACTGATATCATCTATAGGTGCAGGTGCCGATAAATCCGATGGTAAGAAGGCGCGGGCTGTCACTGCAACCAAAGCCACCAAAAACATTAAAACAATCAACATCGGAGCAATATATTGACGAAAGAATGCCATAATAAAATTTCTAACATTTATACATATCATTCCATTATATCAAAGTAGCTTCATGTCTGCTCAATTATTTTCTCACTCACAAATCTTAATGGCAGGGGTTGATGAAGTGGGGCGAGGTTGTTTGTTTGGTCCAGTGGTTGCTGCTGCGGTGGTATTTGAGGAAACAAGTATTTTTCAACTTCAGGAAATAGGGGTCAAAGATAGTAAACAACTGTCGGCTAAGCGTCGTGAAATTTTAGCGGTTGAGATTAAAAATAGGGCGATTTGTTATCAGATTCGTTATGCTTCTTCTCAAGAAATTGATCGTTTAAATATCTTAAATGCTTCTTTATTAGCCATGCAGCGATCTGTTACTAAACTATCGGTGACTCCTACACTATGTCTAGTAGATGGTAACCAAAAAATACCTAATATTAAAATACCTCAAGAAACTATTATAGGCGGCGATAAATCTTCGCCTTTGATTGCTGCTGCTAGTATTTTAGCAAAAGTTTGGCGGGATAACTTAATTATTCGATTAGCTACTAAATACCCTCATTATGATTTAGAAAATAATAAGGGTTATGGAACTAAAAAACATCGTCTTGCTTTGCAACAATATGGTTCTTGTTTTCATCATCGTCGTTCTTTTAAACTCTCTAACTATTTTTAAGGTATTTTTGTCCCCAAAGAAATTATCTCTATCTCATTTTGTAATAATGGAATAGCCTAGTTGACTGTCTGGAATAGGTTCAGATAATTGGTCATTGAATAATGATATAAAAATATTCGTATCAATCAGATAATCTAGTTTCATCCCATTCACCTCGAATTTTTTTTTGCCATGTTACGGGGTTAATTCCTCGGAAGGCTTTTATTTTTCCTTGAAGTTGATTAAGCTTAGTTTGGGAGGGTTCTGATTGAGGGTTAATAATGATAGCAATTTGATATTGTCCTGCTTCAATGTCGTCAGGAAGTTGTACGGTTAGTCGGTGATCTTCGGTGATATTGGTTTGGGTTTCGATAATTCTCATAAAGGTTGCTTGTTAAGGATTAATTATTAGGATAACTCAGATTTAATGATTAATCTATTAATCTATTATAAATTTTCTCAGTCTGCTAAATCTTGAACTATTTCGGATGCTTTTTTATTCAGTTTAAGGTTTTCTAGAATTGAGATAAGTAGTCGGACATAAGTAAACAGCACTGTATTAATTTATGTGAACATAGCTGCACCCTTACTCCTGCCCCCTGCCTCTTCTCAACTGTAACGTTTATTTTTGTCCAGGTACTTATCATTAATTATTTTGTTCTTAAATAATTCAATAATTTAATAAACTCATCCGGTAAAGGGGCGATCGCTTCTATTTTTTCTGAGGTTATGGGATGGTTTAATGTTAATTGATGAGCGTGTAATGCTTGTCCTGATAAATTGATTTTTAAGGAACGATTTGCACTATATAAAGGATCACCTACAATCGGATTCCCAAAATAACTACTATGGACTCTTATTTGATGAGTTCTACCAGTTTCTAAGGTAAATTTAACTAAACTATAATTACCTAATCTTTCTATGATTTCCCAATAGGTTATGGCTTCTTTTCCTCTTTTTTCTATGGGAACAACTGCCATCTTTTTTCTATCTACAGGATGACGACCAATGGGTAAATCAATTATTCCTTTATTGCTGTTTTTATCTTCTTCTTTATTGGTTAAAATACCATAAATAATGCCTAAATATTCTCGTTTTGCTGTTTTATTTTTGATTTGTGCTTGTAGATTTTGATGGGCAAAATCTGTCTTTGCAACGACTATTGCGCCTGTGGTATCTTTATCTAAACGGTGAACAATTCCAGGGCGTTGTACCCCACCAATTCCTGCTAGATTAGAACAATGATAGAGTAGGCCATGAACTAAGGTTCCTGTTGGGTGTCCTGGTGCCGGATGGACAACTAAATTGGCGGGTTTATTAATAATAATTAGCTGTTCATCTTCGTATAAAATATCGAGAGGGATGGGTTCGGGTTCCAGTTCTAAAGGTTGAGGTTCAGGGATATTAATTTGTACGTGATCGCCTATTTTTACCTTTATTTTCTTGTTGGTGCAAACTTTATTATTCAAGGTAATATTTCCTTGTTCTATTAGTTTTTGTAGATGGGAACGGGAAATATTTTCAAGATGGTTTGATAACCAAAGATCCAAGCGATCGCCTTTATTTTCTACAGTTAAATTAATGGCCATAAAGATAGTATCTTACAGTAGGGTAGGTTAGACGGCTAAAATTTAGGCTACCATAGAAATATAACAATCCGTCGTAACCCACCATTTTATTTAAAAAAGTCTAATAACTTGTAACATTTAGTGTTATATGATAACATATAATTTAAAATATTAGGAATATTAAAAACATGGTTGAACCGATTTCTTTAACCGTTTTAGCAACTTCTATTGTGGGGTTTGTGTTTACTGCTGCTTCAACAACAGTAATTGAAAAAGCAACAGAAGCAACCCTTGAAAAAATCAAGAAACTAACGCAAATAATCAGAGATAAGTTACGATAAAATCCTGATGTAATTGCTGAATTAGACAAAGAAAATGATCAGGATAAAGATTTAGAAACAATTCGGTTTTATTTAGAAGGAATTATGTCATATGAAGTAGCGGAACCCCTATATATAAGTGCTTTAAGTATGATAAAAAAGCTCTTAGGTAATGAACATCTCTATGTTGCTGTGATTATGAATAATTTGGCTTTACTGTACGATTCACAAGGAAAATATGAAGTAGCCGAACCTCTTTTAGTAGATGCTTTAGCTATGAAGATAAAGCTCTTAGAAGATGAACATCCTGAGGTTGCTCTGAGTATGAATACTTTGGCAAAATTCTACTATTCGCAGAAAAAATATGAAGCAGCCGAACCTCTATATGTAGAGGCTATAAACATCTTTGAATCTGTCTTAGGTAATGAACATCAGTTGACAGTTAAAGCACGAAATAATTATCATAAAATGTTGGATGAGATGGGTTAGGAGTTAGGGGTTAGGAGTTCGGAGTTCGGAGTGATAATTTTTTGTACGGGTTTAACACTGTTAAACCCAAAATATGGTTAAACCCAAAACAACGCCTTATAATAATAAAAGAAACCCACTAATTTTAATTATGGAAATTGTTTCAATCACTGAAGTTACCCAAACCTTGCCATCAGTCATTAGGAAGGTACAAAAAGAACCTGTTATCATTCATGAAAATGATCGTGAGATAGCTGTCATAATGTCCATAGAAGACTATAAGCGATTAACCGAAGCTAACATACAAGAATTTCAGATGTTTAGAAAAAAGTTAGCTAACAAAGCTCAAGAAAGAGGTTTAACAGAAGATATACCGCTACGCGAAAGTCAAAAGGCAAAAGTTCCTCACTCCGTTCCGGCTCTAGCGAACAAAAGTAGGCCAGAAAAGAGTTTCCGAGTTTGCCAATGTCCTAACCAAAATGCGTAGTGCTATAAATTAAATGAACTACTAAAAAGTAATTAATTCTAAAAATGCGTTTAGTCTTTGATAGTAATGTATTAATTAGTGCCACTTTATCTTCTAATTCCATTTCCGCACAATGCTTAAATTGGGGTAAAAATAATGGAGTTATTTTATATTCTGAAGAGACGTTTAACGAACTTTTATTAGTTCTACAACGACCTAAATTTTCTAAATATATTGCTCCTTAATAACATTTTCATAATTAATCCTCGATCTTTCTACGATACAATCATCATTAAATCAACAGACAGGAGATAAAACCATGCAAACCCAAACGAATCGTCAAACCTTACAAGCAAAAAAAATCAAAGGAATGATTGATCAATCTGGTAAACTCATTATTACTGATGATCTGAATCTCAAACCTGGAGAAGTTGAAGTTATTATCTTACAAACTCAAACTATCTCAAATGACTGTAAAACTTCTCCAGATGAACAAAGAGAAGAAACTAAAAAATCTAAATCTTTTCCATCAAAAGTTAAAGCGTTTCAAGGATTATTTGAAAATACTAAACCTGTCCCCCCTGATTTTGATGAAGATCAAGCCAAATGGGAAGCATTAAAGGAAAAACATAACCTATGAAAATACTAATTGATACTAACATTATTGTTGATGTCGCCCTTCAACGTGAACCTTTTTTATTAAACAGTGAAGCTGTTTTAATTAAAGTTGAAGAGAAGCAACTAGAAGGATATGTTTCTGCTGCAACTTTTAGCGATATTTACTACATTATCAACAAAACTAGGGGTAAAGATTGGACATTAACTTTTTTAAATAGATTATATAGTTTTTGTCAGGTTGCTAAGGTTAATACTGCTGTGATAGAAATGGCCTTAAATAGTAACTTTAGGGACTTTGAAGACGCAATACAATATAGTGTTGCTGTCATTAATAATCTTGATGTTATTGTTACCCGTAACCCCAAAGACTTTCCCGTATCTTATCCACAAATATTAACCCCATCTCAGCTTATTTCAACTTAGAAAGTTTATGAAAAAAATGTAATAAGATTGTTTTTTAAAATAAAAATGGTGGGTTACGGTGGATA
>JASJBX010000102.1 GCA_030066295.1 Crocosphaera sp. | reverse complement strand
CTCTAATAAGAGAGAAAAACAGATAAGTAAAGCCAAAACCCATTAGGTGAGGTATTAGAGGCAATTGGATGCGCCTTTGCGTTTTTCGCATAAAGAATCCCTACCCGTCTACACGGTAGGGTTGTTCAATATTGGTAGTTGATGGCACTCCGATCACTCAGATCGAACAGGAGGAAACCTCCCGTTTAATTCCCAGTCCTTACATTTGTACGGAACTGGGATACGCTTTAGAAAGTAAACGGAAAGGACAACTGTTATTGCTACATCAGCAGCGAGCAGACATTTCCGGTCAATGGCCCTTTGATCTACCCTCTCATCAACAACTCGAATTTAAAACCACCGAGGATCTCTCACACACCTTACCCCAAGTTATAGAAGCTTTATTACAATTGAGATAATAAAAGGGCTTATTGGTTATTATCATGCTTCTAACGACACAAGATTTACAACAAATGCAGTCAGCCTATCCTGATTATCGTCTAGAATTAGTGGATGGGGAAATTATTGTTATGAGTCCTTCTGGATATGCGTCTGATGAGGTGGCAGCAGAGTTTATTAGACAACTGGGTAATTGGGTTAAACCCAGAAAATTAGGTCGTGTCACTGCTTCTAGTGCCGGGTTTAATTTACCTAATTCTAATACCCGATCACCTGATGTTTCTTTTGTCAAAGCAGAAAGATTGAAACAAAGTCCGCGATCATTTGCTGATTTAGCTCCTGATTTAATGGTAGAGGTTAAATCACCTACAGATAGTTTAACTAAAACGAGAAAAAAGATTCAAAACTTTTTAAATGCAGAGACGCAAGTGGGTATTTTAGTTAATCCTGATGAGCGTATTGTGGAAGTTTATCGTAATAATTGTCCTGTGCAAATTCTACAAGATGGCGAGCATTTAACCATTCCTGATTTATTGCCGGGTTGGACATTGTTAGTCTCAGAATTATGGCCAGTTGAGTTTGATTAACGATATAATTATGTGTCTGAATTATTGTCGTAAAATAAGGAGAAGATTCTATGATTCGTACATTAAACATTTTTAATAGATTTAGGCTGACATTATTAGTATTTCGGATAATATTTATCAGTATGTGGATTTTAATGGACGGCAGAGACATCAAAATCACATTTGATGATTCCATTGAAATACCCCTCAACAAACAAAATATGAATGATCTTAATGATTACCTAACATTAGAATCAATTCAAAGTAAAAGTGAAGCAACTGAAGCAATGATCAATGAACTTGCTGATGAAGTTGACTCAGCAGTTTGGCAAACCTTAAAATCTAAATATATTAAGAAATAAACTGTGTCTAATCATCAAACTATTATTGTTGACAGTAATTCTGAATTTTTTAACATAATTTTAATATCTGGAATTTCCCTATCATTTCCCCACCAAGAAAGTTGATAGAGTTCATATAAATCCTCAATTTGAGCAGCATTAAATTGTTCAATAATTTCATAATTCATAATCAGAAAATAGATAAAATTAAGACGCTGGGTAGAAAATTCTAGATTAATGCAGACATAATCAGCTATTCTAACAAAGAGAATGTATAGAACAGGGTAATATTGTCCGTGCTAGACCTTAAACAGATACGAGAAACACCAGACACCATACAAGCATTACTAAACCGTCGTAGTGCTTCAGATGAATACGATCTCACTCCTATTTTAGAACGCGATCGCACTACCAGGGAACTAGAATCGGTTCGCACTGAGTTACAGGCCCGTAGTAATGAGATTGGGAAATTAATTGGACAGAAAATTAAAAGCGGAGTTGATCCCAAAGGTGAGGAAATTAAAGGATTAAAAGAAGAAGGAAATACCCTGAAAACGAAACTGAGTGAACTGGAACCCCAAGAAAAACAATTAAAAGCAGAAATTGAAGCCTTATTATTACAATTACCCAACCTTCCTAGTGAATCTACACCCATAGGAAAAGATGAAACCGAAAACGTAGAAATTCGTAAATGGGGAGACGAATTTTTACCCAAAATTGAAGTGTTACCCCATTGGGAAATTGCCGAAAGATTAGGGATTTTAGAAGTAGAACGAGCGGTTAAAATTGCTCAAAGTCGTTTTATTGCTCTAGTTGCTGCGGGTGCAGCTTTAGAAAGAGCGTTGATTAATTTCATGTTAGATCAACAAATTGCTGCGGGATATGTAGAAGTGATGCCTCCCGTTTTAATTAATAGTAACGCCTTACAAGGAACAGGACAACTCCCTAAATTTGCTGAGGAAAGTTTTAAGGTTCCTGATGATGATTTATGGTTGGCACCAACGGCAGAAGTTCCTGTGACTAATTTGTACAGTAATGAAATTTTAGAAGCGGAAATATTACCCATCAAACATTGTTCTTTTACCCCTTGTTTTCGGCGGGAAGCTGGTAGTTATGGGAAGGATACTAGAGGAATGATTCGACTGCATCAATTCAATAAAGTAGAATTAGTCAAAGTAGTTCATCCTGAAACTTCAGAAGCAGAGCATCAACAATTAGTCAAGGATGCAGAAGCCATTTTACAAGCCTTAAAATTGCCTTACCGAGTCTTAGAATTGTGTACAGGCGACTTAGGATTTGGAGCTACAAAATGTTATGATTTAGAAGTTTGGTTGCCTTCTTCTAATAGTTATCGAGAGATTTCTAGCTGTTCTAATTGTTGGGATTTTCAAGGAAGACGGGCGAATATTCGCTTTAAAGAAAAGGGGAAAAAAGGCACTCAATACGTGCATACTTTAAATGGTTCCGGGTTAGCTATAGGAAGAACAATGGCTGCTATTTTAGAGAACTACCAACAACCCGATGGAAGCGTTAAAATTCCCGATGTGTTGCAACCTTATTTGAAGAGAGAAACTTTGTAGTTGAATTATTATTTTTTGACCGTCATTGCAAGGCGGGTTAACCCCCCGCAATGACTACCTAATGGATGCACTTAGACCACTCTATACAAACGGAAAGCGGAGAAAGCCAAACCGGTTGCTACAACGATAGCCAATACAGACATGGCAAAGGGAACTGTCCATACACCAACCATTGCGGGTAATTGAAACACAATTCTCAACAAGTGTAACAATCCGATTAAGGCAAAGATGACACCGGAAATGATTAAATACAGTCTTGCAGTCATGGTTTTTTCCTCCAATGACTTGTAGTTCTAGAAGAAGAACTTCTCAGTATTATTGTAACAATTTTTTCAATGAGTATGTTTTGGTTTAACCAAACTAAAAAGATGAGGTGCAAAACCCCATCTTTACCTATATTAGTATTAGAAAAATTGCATCTTAAATCAATTATTAAGACTTGCGACGACGACTCATGAAACCAGCACCAGCAATAGTAGCAAGTCCTAAAAGCATTCCAGGTTCAGGGACATCCATTGGGTCAACAATTTCGTCTTCTACAAAGTATCTGACAATTAATTCAGCACCAGCTACTGTGGTTTGAGAGGTATCTAAGTTTCCGCCACCAGTGGTTAGAGTAGATGAACCGATAGCCAGTAGATTAATATCAAAAGTGCCACCTCCTTCAAAAACGCCTAATCCACTCGTGAATACTTGTAAATCCTGATCAGCACCAGAAACATCCGTGATTTCTTGAGTTGTTCCCCCAGGAATTTGAACAGGTAAGCCAGGAATATCACCTACAGGTAGTACATCAACGTTTAAATCAGGGATTAAAGTTGATGAAGTAGAGATACTAGCACCTAATCTACTAGGGTTAAGAATAAAAGCGTCTGCTGTCGTTGTTGCTTCTGCGGTTAAGCTACTGGTAGCGGTACCACTCAGTTCCACTTCTACTCTGACCAACCCACCGGGTGCATATTGACCAACGGAAGCAGAACGTTGCCAAAGGGTAGGAATTTCAATAATCCCGCCTTGCCCATCGGGATCAAACTGAAAGGTTTGGGTTTGAACAAGGGTAATAGCAGACGCGCCGGAAGAAACAGCTAAAGCAGCCACAGATCCAGAAGCGAGAACGGTTAGGGTTTTTAAGGTTGAGTTCATATACTCCTCTTTTACGATCTAACTTTAAGTTATGTTACGGTTGATGAAGAAAACATCATTAAGATTACAGCTTTTATATAAACGCAAAATTTTGTAAAAGTCAAGATTTTCAGTATAAGAATTCGTTAAGGATTATGATATCTTGCAAATTCTTCTCTAAAATGCCGACTTCTTCTGTAAACTCATGAAGAATTGTCCTACTGTATACTCTTGAGGACAGTGGTGCATGACAACTCATGAGTTGTAGGAATTAACCCTGTTTTTTCAACTCCGTTTCAATGGCATTAATTACCGTTTCTAACACATGAACACGGGCATAATATTTGTCATTTCCAGGTACAATTGTCCAAGGAGCATAAGGGGTACTACTACGGGCAATCATTTGATTGACTGCGACATAATATAACGGCCATTTTTCTCGGTTTCTCCAGTCTTCATCGGTCAATTTATAGGATTTAAATGGGTTATTTTTTCTATCCTCAAACCGTTTTAACTGTTCTTCAAAACCGATATGTAACCAGAATTTAACGATGACATATCCTGAGGCCGTTAACTGTGCTTCAAACTCGTTAATTTCTTTATAAGAGCGTCGCCATGCTAACTCGGAAGCAAACCCTTCTACCCTCTCTACTAACACTCTGCCATACCAACTTCGATCACAAATGCCGATGGTTCCTTGGGCTGGAATTTTTTGCCAAAATCGCCATAAATAATGATAGTTTAATTCTTCAGTTGTCGGAGCAGAAAAGGCATTAACTTTATAACTTCTGGGGTCTAACGTATCAGTTAATCGTTTAATGGCTCCCCCTTTTCCGGCTGCATCCCATCCTTCAAATAATACTAAAACAGGAACCTTTTTCTGAAAAATTTGTAACTGCAACTGTCGCAATTTAACTTGTGCTTCTCGTAACCGTTGTTTATAGTCATCTTTGGGTAGGTGTAACCCTAAGTCTATTTTCCCTAAAAAATCTGGTTCTGTCGGTTGTAACTCCGTTTGGGGGGGTAACGAGGGAAGATCGGTTTTGGGCAGTTTGAGACGGTCTAAAGCTTGGGTAATGGTGGCTACCACTTGAGAGAGTACCTTGACTCTGGCCCACCGTTGACAGTCCCCTTCCACCAAGGTCCAAGGGGCATGACCGGTACTGGTATAGGTTAACATTTCCTCAGCAAAGGTTGCATAGCGATCGTATTCCTTGGCTTGTTGCCAATCTTCCGAACGCACCCGCCAGGATTCTAACTCATCGGATTCATATTTTTTAAGTCGCTTTTTCAGTTCTTTTTGGCTCAAATGTATCCAAAATTTAGCCACTGCTACCCCATCATCCCCTAATTGTCTCTCAAAGGCATTAATATCTCGCATTAACAAGGGAATACTGCCATCGGTTTCCCGTTCACATAAACGATCTTCTAAAACATGGGTGTACCAACTATGATAAAAAATGCCAATACTGCCTTTTGGGGGTAATTTGTGCCAAAATCGCCATAAAAAAGGATATTTTTGCTCTTCTTCTGTAGCTGCTAAAATAGGATGCACATTAAAGCCACGGGGGTCCATATAACCGATGGTTTTCTGTAGTAATTTACCCTTTCCGGCGGCGGCCCATCCTTCTAAGACAATGATCACCGGTAGTTTATTATCCCAACAGTCTTTTTGTAGCGATCGCAGTTGTCGCATCAACGCTTCTATTTCGCTGTTGTAGGTTTCTTTATCTAGGGTAACTTTGAGGTCCAGGGTATCTAACATTGCCAGTTTATGATTTTTTTGCTTTAATTATCACCAATTATGGAGGACTGTGGCCTTGCTCTTCTTGCTTTTATCCCTATTTATCTTCTTTGTTGAGTTGTATAACCTGTCACCTCACTCAAGGGTGGTTCTTGGTGCCAAGATTGAGTTTTTTTTGTTTGAGAACTGTATGCTTAGCAATGACCTCAAAATCTCGATCACAATGGTATACAATTAAGTTGTTTTCTATAGCTAGAATAGAAATGGCACAGTCAATGTTACTACGAATAGTAATTCCTTTACGGCGAAGTTCAAAGTACAGTCTAGCACAATTTTCCCAAATGGAACGGTAATCAGGTTCAATATAATTTTGAACGGCTAAATAAGAACTCATTTTTTTCCATTCAATTTCATTTTTACATCCTTGTAAAAGCTCCATTTTTGTAAAAATAGAGATATAGTAAGGTCTTTGATCAATTATAGTTTTTAGCTGGGTTGCTTTGAGCTTGGATTTATCTCTAAGGACTTCAATCCAAATCGATGTATCAATCAATAACATAGCGATTGTGTCTCACCCTATCCGTACTAAACCCGTCTATAAATTCAATTTCTCCTGCTAGTTCTAACAGGTCTTTTTGGGTGTTTCTTTTCACTAATTCGGCCAAAGCAAAATTGACTAATTCTTTTTTAGTTCTCAATCCTGTAATTGCAAACCCTTGTTTGAGGAGTTCCTCGTCTAGATCAATATTAGTTTTCATAATGTTCGATGATATACACAATATACAATATTATATACGTTATGTACAGTATAGAAGCAAGGGACCACAAAAATCCTAGATTTTGACTTTTCTTAAAGGGAAAAATGCCCTATCCTACAATAAGTCAAATTAATTAAGTGCGATCGCAGCCAGCATCGCCCTTAACTCATTCTCAGGAGTCACTTGTGTCTGATAACCAACCCACCATTTTAGTGACAGGAGGGGCCGGATATATCGGTTCTCACGCTGTTCTCTCGTTACAAAAAGCGGGCTATAACGTTATTGTCTTTGATAATCTTTCCTATGGCCATCCTGAAATTATTAAAGATGTGTTAAAGGTTGAGTTAATTGTAGGAGATACGAATGATCGCCCCCTTTTAGATCAGTTATTTTCGAGTAGAAATATCACGGCTGTGATGCACTTTGCAGCGTTTATTGCGGTGGGAGAATCGGTCAAAGATCCTGCTATTTATTATCAAAATAATGTGGTAGGAACCTTAACTTTATTAGAAGCCATGAGGGCGGCGAATATTAATAAATTTGTTTTTTCTTCTACCTGTGCAATTTATGGGACACCGCAAGAAATTCCCATGACAGAAACCCATCCTAATAACCCCTTAAGTCCTTACGCTTATAGTAAGTATATGGTAGAAAACATTCTCAAACATTTTGATCAAGCTTATGGTTTAAAATCTGTGGTTTTTCGTTATTTTAATGCCTCAGGGGCTGATCCTTCCGGGAATTTAGGAGAAGACCATACCCCAGAAACTCATTTAATTCCTTTGGCTTTATTAACTGCTTTGAGAAAACGGGATCATCTCTTTATCTTTGGCACCGATTATGATACTCCTGATGGGACTGCTATCCGAGATTATATTCATGTCAATGATCTCGCATCGGCACACATTTTAGGGTTAAAATATCTTTTAAATGGAGGTAAAAGTGAAATGTTTAATTTAGGTAATGGTAATGGATTTTCTGTTAGAGAAGTCATTAATATGGCCAAGAAAGTAACAGGAATTGATTTCCTGGTTAAAGAAAGCGATCGCCGTCCAGGGGATGCGCCTATGTTAGTCGGAAGTAGCGAAAAAGCACAATCTATTTTAGGGTGGCAACCTCAATATTCTGACCTTGAAACCATTGTTAACCATGCTTGGCAATGGCATCAAAAACGTCACGGTAATAGCTAAATTTTTAATTTTAATTGTTCAAAAATTCGATAATTTATCAAACAATGATTGAAAACAACCAAAAAATAGAAACGATTTTAGAACGCATGGGAGAAGCGGTGATTGCTACCACTGAAACCGTAGAAAGTCTAGCCGATAAAATGGAAAATCTTGTGGACCAAATCCAACAACAAGAACAACAAATCCAGCAACAAGGTTATCAAATTTTTGCGTTAAGTGAGTCTATCCAAACCCTAGTCGATGCTCAAACAGAATCGAGAGAACAACTCACCCAATTAACTTATTTAATCCATACTTTAATTAATAGTTTAGCTCAAGAAGAATAAAAATCAGGCTCGTTTTATTCAAACAATTATTATTACAGTAAGGAATCCAAAATCATGAAATCTTCTATAAAAAAGTCCCTTTCTTCCACCCTATCTTTACTAACTGTTTTAATCAATTTATTTCTCATCAGTTGTGCTGAGAATAAAATATCTCAATGTCAAAAAATCATCCTTTTAACCCAAAAAATGGCCGAAGAAAGCGAGAGTTATCGTCAGACTGAAGATATCAAAAAAGTCTTACAAGTAGCTGATATTTTTGAAGAAACTTCACAACAAATGAAACAATTAAAAATTGAAGATGAACAATTACAAAAATATCAATTGGGATTTGCTGATGTTTATCAAGGAAATGCAGATACCACCCGTCAATTTATTGCTGCCTTGAATGATAAAGATATCGATACCGCTAAATTAATACAGCAACAGGTTCAACAACTAGGTAAACAGGAACAAGAATTAGGGACAGAAATGAATACCTATTGTCAAACGGATTAAATATTATTCTTTAGCCTTCTGGTGGTAGTTGTTTATCAGTTCCCTGTCCTGGTAAATTATTCTTAATAGCTGAACCGACTTCCCTTGCTTCTCTCAATAGCTCGGCTGTATTCTTGATGGGTTCACTTGTTGACTCAACCAATTTACTGGCAGCTTCAAGCGGTGGAGCAAATCCTTCGTATTCTTTTGTTTCTACATATTTAGTAGTTCCATCGGGATTCTCAATAGTCTCGGTCTTTGTCCCTGTCACTCCGCCTGTAGTTTCAAGGTATCTATTATAAGACCAAGTTGCTCCCCCAGTAATAATTGCGACAATGGCCACAGCAGCAATCGCTAATGTTTGAGTAGGTGTAATCGCGCATTTTCCTTGCGCGTCCTCAATAAATTCTTTAATTTTCTCCGCTTCAGCATCACTACTATTCCAAGCCGAAGACAGTAAAATTAACGCGACATTTGTTACGGCCAAACTATCATTTTGAAATTGAGTTAATACCTGCTCAACTCGCGCTTCATTCCCTGTGTCTTCAACGATTTTGTTTCGCATTGCTTCAGGGGTTAAATAGTCTGTTAATTCCGCTAAATAGTATAAAGCAGCCAGTTGTACCGTATCAGTATCAACATTATTCTCATTCAAAAAATCAGCTAATGATTGACTCATCTCCAATCTCCTTCTATGGTTAAAGACCATGCCAGCCAGCGCGGAATACTTTTCTCTCGCTCTGCCATTATACAGGCTTGACGTAAAGCTTGAGCTAGTCCCTGTTGAGTCGTCGTATACTGGTCTAATAAGTCATCAAGAATAGGCAATACCATTTCACCATAAATATCCCATCGTGGTGCGATAAAGGTTTTAGTGTTATTGTACTTTAGTGCATTAAATACCCCTAATCCTTCTCCCAGTCCTGCAATTTTACTTATCCCACTCGAACAGGCAACCGAGAAAACCACAGCAGGACTTTTTGATAGATTTTGACAATCTCGCCAGCTTAGATGATAAGCCCTTCCCTTGGGAGTTTTGAGAGCAAAGTTATTTTTCAAGGGTAAAGATTGACCATGAGCAATGGCAAAAGCCACTTCATTCTCCTGATCAGGGAAACCATGACAGAGCAATTTGACAATATCAGCCTGTTCCATCATTTGTTTAAAGGCAATATGATCACAATCAATGGGCTGTGGTGCAATCAGATTAAACTGATGAGTATCGGCCAAAGTTTGGGTTCTTTGGCTAGATTGTTCAAAAGCATCGATGGTTTCTCTATCTTCCTTAAATCGAGGAACTTGCAACACCCCCAATGTGGTCACTTGCTCAAGGGGTGACTGGTTATGAATACTAAGTAAAGTTGTCCAACTTAAGGCATAAGAACTCGACCAATGGTGAGAGACGGCGATGTGCCAAGGTAAACCTAAATAAGCTTCATGTTCAATAAAAACAAGGTGATCTCCTTCGACAAGATAAGGTGAAAGTTGATCAATTAACCATTGTTCTAATTGTTTCCACTCAGGCAGGTCAAGGGGATCGCCTGGACTCCGTTTACGCCAAGTATTAAGACGGTAACGTAACTCTTCGGCTACTTTGACTGGATCAATGTCCGGTTGACTAAGCCAACGAGATGAGACTTCCCCCGTGGAAGTTATACGAGTCAAAAAACAGCCCCCGTATTGGCCAGCACTGACCCATTCCACAACCCCAAGGTTTCCAGTTTTCGGTGCAAGCTGTTTTAAGACTTCGTTGCTTAAACCATTCTCTAATAAAGAAAACTCAACATCTTGGACTCCTTGTTGTTGTCTAATCAATTTTCCTCGTCCAATCACATCCCGACAGAGTTCACACACTAAACGGACATCTTGCCAATGTACTTTGACGCTCTCATCTGTAAGTACAGCATAGATCAGTCGGTAAAATAGCCCGCGAACCATTCTGGTTGCGTCAAAGGTTAATCCTAAATCTCTGATGCCTCCCATTTGAGCAGCAATAGCCCTGGGAACTTGTAAGAGATATTGACGAGCCTCTTCTAAGTTATTATCTTGATAAGCTAAACGAGACAGTATGATTAAGATGCTAGGATCGGGCAATTGTTGATAATTGAGATACTCTTGGTAGGCAAATTCACAAAATTCCCTCAGTTGAAAATGATTTGTGATATCGAAAAATACTGCTCTGACAACTGATGTTTGAAAATAACCGAATAGATCGCCTTGATCTTTTGCTTTGTGCCAAACTGAGAGCAAGCTTTTTTCAACTTGCATTATTTTCTCTTCTGAGACAAGGTCCGGTTCACGAGAGAGAATGTTCGTCCAAGCAGCTATCATATGGGACATACCAACGTTAGTCTGATCTTCTTCAGTCGATAATTCTTCCAGAATTTCTAAAGCTTTTTCAGAACAACCGTTAACAGCTAAAAGATTCGCTTTGAATGCTTTGAGTCGGTAAAATTGATTGGCTTGTAGCCCTGTTGCTAATTGTAAGGCTTGATCTAAATATTCAACAGCCTGATTATCTTGACCTAGTGCCGCATAAGTTACTGCTATAGAGTCCAGGATCGAAAGCTTATCCCTATCTTCTCTGGTTGTTTGAGCATTTAACTGGTGAAATATTTCAAGGGCAGCATCAAGCTCTCCTGTCTCCCTTGATAAAATAGCAACATTGAGTTGTGCAGTACGCCGATCATGTTCACTAATACCATCACATTTAAGGACCAATGTAGCAACATCTTGGGCGATCTCTAAAGCTTGTTCTCTTTTCCCAAGAATACGTAGAGCATTGGATCTTTCCGTGCAAAGGTCGATTTGAGTTTTTATGGTCAAATCGGTTTCCCACTCTCTGACATTTTCCCCAATTCGGTTAAGAAAACGTTGAGGTTGACGTAACTCTTTGAAATATTTGCCGACCCAAGCTTCAACACGGGCCTGATTTTCACGGGAATCACCTATCATTTTCATCATCTCGTCAGTCAGTTTTTCAAGGTCTTCGGCACGGTTTTGTGCAACTAATGACTGGGCAATTGGCCGAGCTAATACGGTTAGTGAATTATCAAACTGCCCCACCCCTTCATTGAATTGTTGTAAATACTGAATATAATCTTCTATAGGTATCTCTGTTGAGGATTCTACCCTTCTCCCATCAAAAAAAACATCCTCGACTAAGCCGGGAAATCCCGCTTTTTTAGCAATTTGACGAAGCACTGGTATTTCATTATTCAGGAATTGCTCGACATCTTCTTGCTGGGGATTTTTTTGACCCATGATTCTCTGGAATCTTCTTGCGATAGCATCCCAGGCAGACTCTTTTTTAATGGTTTGTTGGGCGCGTTCATCAGAAATTCTCAGAGACAGAATATGAGGGTCAAGTGATTGTTCTTGGCCATAACATAAAAATTCATAACTAAAAAATAATTCAGCCCATTCATTGACATGAGGATTATCTTCTCCAGTCACAGCATATAAACTGGCGCGAATGGCCTCTAAACAAAAATGCTCCAACCCATTATTAAAGTTAGTTTTTAGTTGATCACAAATCTGACAAAAAAGCTTTAATGATCCTGGAAAGATGACACTTCGATCCAGATATTTTTTTAAATCTTCTTCTAAGGTAGAGGTATATTCTTCAGATTTACATGAGTCAAACAACGCAAACCATGATAAAGTCTGTATTTCGGCAAAGATTGGTAAAATCTCATTAACTGAAATCGAAGGCGGTTGATCGGTTCCTTCTTCAACTGGTATTCCTACCCCTATTTGTACTCCTGGAATGGGAGTAACTAACATCAAGGAAATAGCTGAAAATAATGATGGAGTCAGCGATCGCCAGTTTTGAGACATATACTCTACGAGGGTGTCCTTCGCTCTAGCTATTAGGAAATCATTGATAATCGTTATTCTTTTTTTAGTTATTTTAGCAACTTCATTTCGTAAATCATCAAGGGTGAAAATTTCTTCGGGAATTACATTAATCTCCTCTGGTATGTTGGCAAAAAATTCTTTTTTTTCCTCTTCATCCATTTCTGAACCAAAGAGGATTTTAATGACAGGGGGTTCACTAAACATAAGGACTAGGGTTGGTATGATACCCAGGGGCCGCTGGCAAGCATCACATTTAACATGATCGAAACCACCGTCAAACAGTTCTTTTAGTCTCTTAATATCTGTTTCAAGAATCAAAAACTGTGGGTTATTATTACTAGATAAAGGATGACCACAATTCTTACATTTATCTTTTTTAGTTTTGTTCATTGATCTAACCTTGATGGGTTGGAAAAGCCTATTATGTTGGGAAAATTATTTATGCCGACTTACTCACCCATTCTACTATTTTTCGATTATCTATCGTTTATGCTTTAAAAAATTGCAACAAAAAACCCGCCGTGGCGGGTACTCAAAACGTAAACTAACTCAAAACTTTTAACGAACCGTTCCTTCTAAATGGTCAACCCGAATGGGCTTAAGAAAATAGAGTTTTAGGAACTGTACTCCATTAGAAACAAATGAAGGTAACTTTTTCAAGAACTTGACAGGGGCCGGACTATTAGAAGCGTCAATTTCTCGTAACTTTTCGTTGTTCTTGACACAAGTTTCTAAACTGCCATAAAACTCAGGATTTTCTACATCTAAAACGATGGGGAAAACTCGTCCGGCTGTTTCATTTGTCTTCTCAATAACATATTTATCATATTCCCGTGCATCTAGTCCAATAGACGCATAAAAATCTGACCGTTGGATATCATTGAGATACATGGTGGCAAACACAGACAACAGGAAGAAACGACACCATAAACGGGCTTTCCAGTCGTTTAAAATGTTAGGACTTGCCTTCATAATGGCATCGAAAAAGTCCCCGTGACGGTTCTCATCCTGACACCAGTTTTCAAAGAAGTTGAAAATAGGATAGATTCTGTCTTCAGGATGTTGTTCTAAGTGACGGTAAATGGTAATGTAACGCCAATAACCGATTTTTTCGGATAAATAGGTGGCATAGAAAATAAACTTAGGTTGGAAGAAGGTATAACTCCGACTCTTGGTTAAAAATCCTAAGTCCAAAGACATATTAAAGTCAGAGAGGGCTTTGTTCAGGAACCCTGCGTGACGGGCTTCATCACGGGACATGAGGGTGAAACACTCAGCCAAAACGGGGCTTTTATCTTTTAACCGTCTACCTAATTCCTTGTAGAGAAGGAACCCTGAAAATTCCGCCGTACAGGAACGCTCTAAAAATTCCACAAACAAGCGACGGGTCTCCCCATCAATATGTTCCCACGTTTGGGCAAATTCTTCACGACGGATAAAATGATGACGATTATAATCAGTCCGAAACTCTTCGAGAATAGCTTGTAATTCCTCTTCGTTGACTGAAATATCCATTTTCGCCATCGCTTCAAAATCGGTGGTGTAAAAGCGAGGGGTAAGGATCGTTTCTTTGGCCGGAACTTTAATCCCTGGACGCAGTTCCTCAAATTCAGGTTTTTGAAGGGTATTGACCATAGCTTGTTTAAAAGGATTTTTTGAATCAATCAAGAACTCGTTCGACTTTTTGTAACAGAATTGTTACGTTTTTTAGCAGTCATTTACGAGGCTTGGATCACAGTCTACCAGCCTTGATGCCATTCGTGATCCCTCTTTTTATTAAGAGTTACAACACATTATCAATTTATGTTAAAAGGCTTGTCATTTTTGTCCTTAATAATGTAAGGATTTTAAAATAATAATAGTTTCAAAACAATGGATGAGCAAGAAAAATCTCAATCCCCCAGTTTTAGCGACCCAGAAGGAACCCTAAAAGTCGTTAAGCAAGCGGTTTTGGAGTTGTGGGGGGTGATCAACGCATTAACCAGTTTGCGTCCTCCGAAACGAGACAGGTTTCGGGTGACTATTTTTGGAAGTGCTAGAATACAGCCAGATTCCCCCATTTACAAGTCCGTCACCTGGAGGCGATTCCCTTAATTATGGTAGGGCCAATGTGGAAAGATTTAGTCGCTTAGGCCAATCAATCTATGATTGACAGAGAGACACCTTTAGCAGACCCCAAAGATATCGAGATCCCCCATTGTGTTGATACTGTCTCAGAAGTGATCGACATCATTGAAACAGGACAACAACAATGGTTAATGGGCAATTAACGATTGAGACTGAGCCGTTGAGTTTCCAGTAAGGGTTGTTGGCCAAGACTGGGGTCTAATTGAACCGAGTCAGATTGGAGTAACTGTCCCAGTTGTTGAGAAGACCGAGAATTTTGGGGCTGCGATCGCCGAAGACTCGCCAAGGTATCTAACCGTTCGTGCCAGAGATCGTAAGATTGATAAAAATTGAGCCTTTCTTCGAGGGTAGCCCCTTCCAGTTGTTGGAGTTGATGGGAGGGGAGGGCAACCGGTTGTAATAACCCTTCAACTACCACATCATCGGCGCGATCGTTGGGGTTACAAATAACGGATAAATACCAATGGTAACTATTTCTAGAACTAGAAGCAGACAGACGCGGCACTTTCGGTAATTGTAGGCTCATGATTCCCGCTCTTCCTGGGCCTGAAAAGGTTTGTTTTCCCACTAATTCATCCCGAGTCCCCCGCAACACAAACTCAATTTCTGTGTTAGGGGTGATCGCTGGAACAGAAAAGTATAATCTAGGGGAGTCTGCCGTGGTTTTGCCGCGAAGATTTTTCGGGATCAACGCAATCAGTTGTTGAGGATTAAAGTTACACTGATTATCATTGCGACTGGCTGCGGGTTTCCGTCTGTCCGGCGCTTGAACCATTTCTTCGACTTCATTTTCCTCCCTATTTTGCAGGGGATGGGGCCGTCGAGAGGCCCCACCCCTACGGCGATCGGGAACACTATCGGCCAAGGACTCTTCCTGGGGATTAGGGTTATTGTTACCGGTTACGGTTTGCGTAACTCCTATACTAGAGAAACACAGTAACATGAGGGAGGCTAGGGTCATCCCCCCTATGGTGCGCTTGATGGGTTTCTGGTTAAACATAGTTTCAATGTCCTGGTCAATTCCTAATAATTATTTAAAATTTCCTAACTAATTGGGGTTTAAGATTTATGCTCTATGATTAAGATGCAATAATTAATGTAATAGATCGACTTCACCTATCTTCCATTCTACTCTCCATTGTTGTCCTTCGTCCAGTTTTTAGGCTTAATTGTGATTATGCTCACACCATCTTTTGTAATTAATCCTATTATCTCATCCCAAGAAAAAAATATTGCTAAGCAACACTGTCTTAATCTTTTGTTTACTCATTCATCGAAACGGTAGTGATCACTAAGTTACATCAAGTCATTCGCTCTTTTCTGGTTGATAAGAATAACGAACCTTCTTCTCAAGACCCTGAAAAGCTTCCTCTTAACTCGAAGCAGCCTGTTCCTCGACCCTGGCAACAACGTTGGTTCTTTTATCTGCCGTCTCTTCTCCTTTCCAGTCTTTTAGTGACGGGAGGAATCATTGCCCTAAGACAAACCGGGTCGTTACAATTTCTAGAGCTAGTTGCTTATGATCACATGGTGAGATTGAATTCTCAGCCAGTTTCTGACTCCCGTTTATTAATTGTTGGCATCAATGAGGCGGATATTAAATACCATCAACGATTACCTTTACCCGATCAAGTTATTGCTCAGGTTTTGAATCAATTACAACGGTATGATCCCAAATTAATTGCTCTGGATATTTATCGAGATATGCCTTATCCGCCCGGAACCGAGGCTCTCCAAGAATCTCTAAAAAGAGAGAACATTATTGTCGTTAACGAACTGCCTAGAAGTCAGGAAAAACCGAGGGTTTCTGCCCCGAAAAATATTCCCAAACATCGGGTAGGCTTTAGTGATCTGGCTATCGATCCCGATAATGTGGTGCGTCGGACTTTTTTGTATGTTGAAACCCCGTCCGGAAAGACAAAAGAGTATTCTTTTGCCCTGCAAACCGTTTTAAATTATTTGGATAAAGAAAATAATCTCTCCTTTGAAGTAGCCCCTGATCATTTAAAGATTAATTCTCACCAATTTTCTCGTCTTCAAAAGAATTCGGGGGGTTATATTCTTCCCGAATCTGAAACCCTGGGCTGGCAAATTTTGGTTGACTATCGGTCAGAGAACATCGCACCAGTTATCTCTTTGAACGATGTTATTGAAGGGAACTTTGACCCAAGTTGGGTTAAGGATAAAATTGTTTTAATGGGCGTAACCAGTCCCACAGAAAAAGATACCTTTCCTAGCCCTTATAGTGCCACCGCAACAGACAATTTTGAAATGGCTGGGGTAGAAATTCATGGACAAATTATCAGTCAA
>JASJBX010000101.1 GCA_030066295.1 Crocosphaera sp. | reverse complement strand
TTACCAGCAGCTAGAAATTATGGGGTTCGTCGTTCTCAAGGTGACATTATTCTCTTTATCGATGATGATGTTCAATTACCAGCTAATTATCTCTATGCTCATCTGAAAGTGTATCAAGAAAAATCAGAAGTGGGAGCCTTAGCCGGAAGGGTTTTAGATAGAATGAAATTGGCTGATTTTGAGAAAATTAACCATTCTGATGACCCTTATACCATAGAAATTCTACCTCCAGAAGCAATGGACCCCGGTATTGCTTGGTATTACATTGATCTCGTTCACACCACAAAACCTCAACAAGTTATCTCTACTCGCGGTTGTAATATGTCTTTTCGGCGAGAAATTTTTACTCAACATAATATCTGGTTCGATGAAAGATTTAGAGGTAATGCTGTCAGGGAAGAGTCAGATTTTTGTTTACGGTTACGGCAAACAGGATATAAAATTTGGTATGAACCTGATGCGTACTTAGTTCATTTAGGGGAAGAAACGGGTGGTTGTCACGATATAAGTACCCGTTCTTTCTCCTATCAAATGACCTTCTATCATAACCATTTTTTAATGGCTTTAAAAAACTTGACTTTTTCAGAACAACTTCGACTCTATACTAAACTGTTTGACTGTCATGTTTTAGGTAATCCTCCCTGTAATAAAGGAGGTTCTCCGATTAAAATTCTAGTGCGTTTATTGTTTTATAGCCTGGGATTTATAGACGCTGTTAAAACCATGATTGTGTCCCAGTGGAATGATGGACAAATCTATACCAAAAATGACACAATTAACCAGCAATTACAGGCGAACCAATCCTTAGAATCTGTTTCTTGATTTTAAAATATTTATCAATTCAATAATTAATCATGAAAATCTTAGTTGTTAGTCATACCTATATTGTCGATCTCAATTGTGAAAAATTTAGGACTCTGGCACAATCATATCCTAATGTTGAAGTGACTATTGTTGTGCCGAAAAAGTGGAAACCTGGGGGAGTTCAAAACAAAATAATTGAAACTAAACCTCGTATTGACGGTAATTTTAGAGTTATTCCTATCTCTAACTTTAGTCAAAATAATCAAGGTTTATTGACTTTTGGAACCGATATAATTAAATTACTAAATGATTTTAGACCGCAAATTATTCAAGTCGAACAAGGGGTTAAATCTTTGGCTTATGCTCAATTAATTACTCTTAACAAATGGCTAAATTTGAAAGCAAAAAATGTATTTTTTACTTGGTGGAATCTTCCCTATCAATCGAAATTTCCTGTTTCTTACCTAGAGCAATATAACTTAAGCAATACCGATGGATTAATCGCAGGTAATCAAGACGCTGCTGATATTCTTCGGAATCATGGTTATGAGAAAGCAGTAACAGTCATGCCACAATTAGGAGTCGATGAAGTTCTATTTTCCCCAAAAAACCAACCTGATTTAATGCAGAAATTGGGAATTAAAAAAGAAGATTGTGTTATTGGTTTTATCGGTAGATTTGTCGAAGAAAAAGGGATTTTAACACTCTTAAAAGCTGTTCAATCCTTACCTCAGAAACACTGGAAACTTTTATTATTAGGCAGAGGTGAACTTAAAGAAAAAATAATTAAAGAAAGTAGAGATTTCCATATTAAGAATAAACTAATAATAGTAGAAAGTGTTCCTCATGATCAAGTTCCTCAATATATCAACCTGATGAATGTTTTGGTCTTACCATCAGAAACCACATATCAATTTAAAACATTAACCGCCGTGGGTTGGAAAGAACAATTTGGTCATGTTTTAATTGAAGCAATGGCCTGTAAAGTACCTGTGATTGGTTCTAATTCTGGAGAAATTCCTAACGTTATTAAAGACGCTGGTTTTATTTTTCCTGAAGGAGATGCTGTCGGGTTACAAAACAGTTTAATTCAATTGATGTTAAATCCTACTTCAACGGATGAATTAGGAGAAAAAGGGTATCAAAGGGTGTTAGAAAACTATACGAATAAAGCCTTAGCTGAAAAGACGCTAAAATTTTACCAATCTATCATTTATCATTAGGAAAAATTTTTTTAGTAATCTGATAATAGTTTCTAAAAAGAATATAATTAATATTGTTAAATAACAAAATATATGCTACAATCAAAAAAATAACTTGACTAATAAACCTTATGCTGATTTTACCAGGAACAACCGTCAAAGTCACTAATCCTAATGATACTTATTACCGTTTTGAAGGACTGGTTCAACGAGTCAGTGACGGCAAAGCTGCCGTTTTATTTGAAGGGGGGAACTGGGATAAACTGATCGCCTTTCAATTATCAGAAATTGAACCAGTTTAGTAAGCAAAAAAAAGCCATTTTTACGTTTCTGTTGGGTGCGATCAAAGATTGCTTTGGGGGAATAATAGCTAAAAATTAAGCTATGGTAATACTTTACCGCGCCCTTTGGGCAAAGGCAAAAATCACTCATGCAAAAGCGAGTGCGTAATTCGGCTTCGCAAGCCGAATGTAAGACGCACTCAAGACAGGCAAAAGTAAATATAAGCCCAAATTAGGTCTAAAGCCTCTTCATTTATGAAGAAGAAGGACAGAAAATCATCATTTGTTGAATCCTCTTACTTTTAGGAAGAGGTAAAAATGATTGACTTTTGACTTCAAACTTTTGACTTGTGGACCCTTCCCGCAATGATAATCAAAAAATACGGATTTATTGAACACTGTTAAATCCTTCTAGTATTGCCATGCAAAAATACTAATCCTAATCCATCAAATTGAAAACTGCCATATGCGCCTTCCCTTACCGCAATTTACCACAGATAGTCGTCACCCCGATCATATTGCCGAAGTGATCGAAACATCAACCACGGAATTTTTAGCCCAATGTTTAGAACCGGAAGACCTAAGTTTTCCCGTAATGCCACCCTTTGGTAGTTGGATAAAATCCTTAGATGAAGAGTCTGGAAATAAGATAGTAGCGGTTGTCACCTATGCTACCACCACCCCCATTGATTCGGTGCATCGTGCGAGAGCTTTAGGGTTATCTTTAGGGGAATTAAGAGAACAGCAGCCCCAAATTTTTGCGATGTTAAAAACAGAATTTAAGGCAACTATTGTCGGTTTTGAAAGCTCTGAAAATGCGAAAAATGGGAATGGCCATAACCTGGGCAAAGTCTATCAATATTTACCGCCTCGTCCCCCTCAAATTCATCAAGGAGTGTATCGTTGCGATGCAGCAGAAGTGATCAACTTTAGCGAAGAAGTTGAATTTTTACGGATATTAATACAAGTGAGAGATGCTCCCGTAGATGCCTTAATTGCCGCCGCTATTAGAGATATTTATCTATTAAGAAAAGGGGATAAAAATTGGTTAGTCAAAGTAGGAAGAACCTTGAGCATTTTATTGAGAGATGATTATGATCGTCTGCAATATATTCTCAGTCAGGTTACCCTTTAATTATTCAACTTTTCACAGCATTTGAATAGGTGTTTTGACTTGATGAACTAAGTTATGGTTCATTTGTCCTGATTTTAGGTTAAGACCATCTTCTATTTTGGCAATGGAATCGGGTACACTAAAGTTATACATTAACCTATACATCAAGTTATACATTAACTTATACATTGAGTCAGCATATGGATACTAGGATCTACAGTAATGTAGCTTGTTCGATGTGCCGTGGAGAGAAGTTAACATGAAAGCAATACAACAACTATTGCAAAAACAACAGATACAACTAACACTTTTGGTAATTACCCTTGGAGTCTTAGGAGGAAGACAACAGGCTTTTGCCTCAACCTTAACCCCAGAGACGATACTAGATACATGGACGCAAAATCCCGAAGTCGTTAATGGATTAGCCTCATGGGGGACTAAGCCAGATCTAAGTCCTGACATATGGGGGGTTGATACGAGCGACAAAATCCCGTTTGAGTCGGTCACCAATCATAAAAGGCGAATTGGTCGATCATCAGATGCCGATACTGATCAATATGGATCTTTGATCAGTGATTTTGATTTATTAGGTAATTTCACCTTTTCCGGTTCGTTTTTCATGCCCAATGACAATGATATCGTGGGATTGTTATTTGGCTATCAAGACTCGGATAACCATTATCGTTTGAGTTGGGGAAGCAACAAGGTTGCAAGAGGGTTTGATGAACAGGGAAAGCAATTACGACCCCACGGACCCTACGAGAGATTTGATTTAAGTTCCGAACAGGCCGGTGTTGATGAAATTGGCTCTGGGGGGATGGTTATTGCTAAAGAAGAAAACGGAATTACGAGTTTTTACGAGAACACATTTGACTTTGATCTTCGCTGGCAAACAGATGTTTGGTACGACTTCAGCGTTAGTCGCATCGATGAAAGTTTATTGATTGACATTACTGAAAGCATGAATTCGGTATTTTCTACAACGATCACTGACACAACATTTATGTCAGGTAAAGTGGGATTTAACACAGCAGGAGTAGAAGTATTCTATGGTAACATCGTGGCCCAAGAAAATAATCCCCAAATAGGTACAACTGCAGTTCCCGAACCCTTAACTATTTTAGGTGCGGGATTCGCCATTGGATTTGGCACATTTTTTAAGAGAAAAGTAGCATCGACTTCTAACGCTGCTCAAAAATCAACCTAACGCCCTTCCGGGATCTGGGGTTTTCCCCAGTCTATTTCCATTTTGTCACTCAATCTCTTTAGTTTAAGTTGAAGAAACCATGAAACAATTACAGCAATATCAAGCAGCCCAATCCCTAGAAAATTATTTAGGTGATCCCGTCAATCCCGATAACATCATGTCATTCAAGCAAACCATGGCACTTGATGAAACCGAAGAATTTCCCCAAGAAGCGGTCAAAGCTTTACATCAATGGGGAACCTCTCTTTATTACGTTCCGGTTGAATATGGAGGGAAATTACAAACCTATGAAGAATTATTCTCCCTAATTCGGGTTATGTCTCGCCGCGATCTATCAATTGCTGTGTCGGATATGCACACCTTATTAGGTGCTTTACCCGTATGGATAAAAGGGACCGAAAGCCAAAAACAACGACTAGCCGAATTTGTCTGTCAAAACGGTTATGCCTGTTTAGCCGTGAGCGAAAAAGCCCATGGCAGTGATTTATTAGCCACTTCAACCGAAGCAACTCCCACAGAAGAAGGATATGTGCTTTCGGGAGAAAAATGGCCCATTAATAAAGCCAATTTAACCCATGCTCTCACCGTCTTAGCCAAAACAGATTCCGACAAAAGTGCCAGAAGTCTCTCCTTATTTTTAGTCTATAAACAAGACCTAGATCCCAAAAGTTATAGTCACTTGCCCAAAATCAGAACTTTAGGACTCAGAGCCGCCGATATTAGCGGTATTAATTTTGAAAACACACCATTATCGAGGGAAGCACTCATTGGAGAAAAAGGAATAGGACTGGACTTGACCCTTCAAGGATTTTATGTGACCCGCACCATGTGTGCTTTTCTTTCTTTGGGGGCAGCAGATACAGCCCTGAGAACGGCCATTCGTTTAACCACAACCCGTCAACTGTATAACCAGAAAGTCTTTGATTTATCCCATCCTCAAAGGGTTATAGTTAATGCCTTTGCTGACATTTTAATCTCCGACTGTGTAGCTATTTCCACCGCCCGCTCCCTTCATGTTGTGCCGGAGCAAGCGAGCATTTGGTCAGCCATTACCAAAGCATTTGTGACCAAAACCATTGAAAAAGTAATCGAAGACCTTTCCGTTGTCATGGGCGCCCGTTTTTATTTACGAGAAGGCCATGATTGGGGCATTTTCCAAAAAGTTTATCGAGATAATGGGGTGATTAGTATTTTTGATGGTAGTAGTATTGTCAACCTCTACGCACTGATTCTACAACTGCGTCCCCTAGCCAAGTCACGGCGAAAAATGAAAGAAAAAACGGCTGAGTCGCTGCGAAACCGTTTAGAAACCATTTTTTCCCTCTCCCAACCCCTCCCTCCTTTCAATGGCGATAAATTAGAGCTTTTTAGCCGAGGCAATAACGACGTTTTACAAGGATGGGGACTGGGATTAGAGGCCTTAAATCAATTGAGAGTAACAAAAACAGTAGACTCCACCATTATTACTCACATCACTCGCCTAACTTTAGCCCTACAAGAGAAACTGGAAGCCCTAGAAAGCCAAGTGGCTAAATTTGTACCCAATACCAAACACGATGAATCCTTTGAATCGTTTGAACAAGCCAAGCAGTATTGTATCTTGCACGCAGCATCAGCCTGTTTACAAATGTGGCTTGCTAATAGAACGGAGTTGGGAACGTTTTTTGCCCAAGGAGAATGGTTAGTCGTCTGTCTTGAACGTCTTTTATCCTCCCTTCAAAAAATGGAAGAAACCGTTCCTGAGCAATACACTACCAATATGGCACAAGAAATCATCAAACGCCATGAAAACCAGGAAATTTTTTCCATTGTTCCTTTTCAACTAGCCCAAACCCATAACCAGTCAATCCCTAGCTATCAGATGTAGTGATTTTTTTTCACTAAATTCAGGTTTTTTATGATATATTAAACCTTGATAACATAAACATCCAAACTTTTAAAACAGCACAACTATTTAGAGGCAATATGACAACACGACATTCTACTAGAGTGCCATCACAGGAAACAATTAAAGAATGGTTGATCCAGCAAATTGCGGAACAATTTCAAAAAAACCCTGAAACCATCGATCCCGAACAACCTTTTACCGAATATGGGTTGGACTCTATTATTGCCTTTACCATCGTTGGTGATTTGGAAGAATGGTTAGAAGAAGAATCCTTAGAGTTAGAAATGCCCCCCACCCTAATGTGGGATTATAGAAACATTAATCGAGTCAGTGAATATATTGTTAGCAGACTCGAAGAAGAAGTAGCAGCTTAAGCTTCATATAAGGTGTGAGGGTGACATATTTTTTTGAGTAAACCAAGGCACAATTTTTTAAAAAATTGTGCCAAGAAGTAAAAAAAATGGAACAAAAAAAACAAACATTTCCCCTATCTTTTAGTCAGGAACGCCTCTGGTATCACGAACAATCTATAGTCGATTGCCCTGTTTACAATATTCCTATTGCCTACGAGTTGAATGGCCAACTCGAGCCAAAAATTCTAGAAAAAAGTTTAGAGACTATTATCAACAGACATGATGTACTGAGAACTTATTTCCTTGAAGAAGAGGATAAACCAGTGCAAATGGTCGCCCCAGAAATTGAGTTTTCTTTGACGAGTATAGACTTAAGGGAACTACCAGCAGAACGAAAAATACGACAGGCTGAGCAAATAGCCCTAGAAGATTCACAAACCCCCTTCAACTTAACAGAAGCCCCCCTATGGCGATTTAAACTTCTATGTTTAGAAGCGGATAAATATCAGCTTCTAGTGACCATTCATCATATTATTTGCGATCACTGGTCACTACATCTTTTGATGGAAGAATTGGCCACTATTTATCAAGAACTTAGCCAAGGAAAAAATAATTCTCTACCTCCCCTATCTCGGCAATATGGAGAGTTTACCCTGTGGCAACAAGAATGGTTAAACGGAAAGCGTCGTCAAAAACAATTAGCCTCTTGGCAAGAGACGTTAGGAGGGGATGTTTCTTCGTTAGATTTACCCTTTGATAATCCGATGTTACCGACATCAAACTATCAAGGAACCCGTGAAGTAATTACGATTCCTAGTGAGCTAACCCATCAACTAAAAACCTTTAGTGAACAAAGGGAAGTCACTTTATTTATGACCTTACTGACGGCTTTTGAGATACTACTCTATCAATATAACCAACAAGAAGATATGATAGTTTGTTCTCCGGTGTCCGGTCGTCATCGCAGTGAAACCAAGGGGATGATTGGTTACTTTAACAACATTATTCCTCTGCGTATTAATTTATCAGGAAATCCCAGTTTTGTAGACTTGTTAGGGCGGGTTCGTCAAACAGCTTTACAAGCTTATAAAAATATGGATTTACCCTTTCAAACCATTGCTAATTTACCCAATTTAAAACGGGTTTCATTGGCCCGAGCGATGTTTGCCCTGCAACATAGTCCCAAGGACGAAATAGTTTTATCCGATCTAACCATTCGTTATCCCAATTTTCAAAACGTACATAACGGGACAGCGAACTTTGAGTTGTCCTTACTACTAGAAGAAAAAGAAGGTGGCTTGAGGGGTGTTTTAGACTATAAACAAGGAATATTTGAACCAAAAACCATTCAGGCATTGATTGACCAGTTTCTTGCCTTATTAGAAAGTCTGGTAAAGGAACCAGAGCAAACATTATTGTCCTTACCCCTTTTGCGAGACGTTCGAGCCGCAAAAACAGCCAAGCAACCCACCTCTGAAACCCCCTACGTTGCCCCAGAAAAAGACATAGAACGACAAATCGCTCAGGTTTGGCAAGACGTGTTGCAAGTAGAAAAAGTGAGTCTTTATCATAACTTCTTTGAACTCGGCGGTCATTCTTTAGCGATCGCTCAAGTTAAAACTCAATTGCAAGCTCTATTTAACCAAGAAATCACTGTTGTTGATTTATTTAGCTATCCAACCGTCAAAACCCTAGCCCAATATTTAAGTCAAGACCAAAACAGCCCCGTACCACAATTTAAAACCATTCAACGTAACGCAAAAAAACAAAAACAAGCCCTGCAACGGCTCAAACAACGGAGGAAAAACCATGGATAATTGGGAAAATCCGAACGCACTAGATGGCATTGCCGTCATTGGCATGGCTGGTCGTTTTCCAGGGGCAAAAACACCGGAAGAATTTTGGCAAAATCTCTGCCAAGGGGTAGAGTCCATTAGCTTTTTTTCAGACGAAACACTGCTTCAACAAGGGGTAGAAAACAGTCTATTGAGCAATCCCAACTATGTTAAAGCAAATGGAGTATTAGAAGACATAGAATTATTTGACCCGGCCTTTTTTGGCATGACCCCCAGAGAAGTTGAGGTCATGGACCCTCAACACCGTTTGTTATTGGAATGTGCTTGGAATGCCCTAGAAAATGCCGGTTACGATCTCCAGCGTTATCAAGGGGTGGTGGGGATTTATGGCGGAGGCTGTCTCAGCACCTACTTACAGCGAAACCTGTTGTCCAATCAAGAACTCCTCCAGTTTATGGACTTCGATCTGGTTCAACAACAGGACAAAATAACCCAAGGGAACGACCGGGACTATTTAATGACCCGAATTTCCTATAAATTGGGACTCACCGGGCCAAGTGTCACTGTGAACACCGTTTGCTCCACCTCCCTAGTAGCCGTTCATCTCGCCTGTCAAACCCTATTAACCTATCAATGTGACATGGCCTTAGCCGGTGGGGTGTCGATCCAAGTCCCTCAAATCGGGGGATACCTCTACAAAGAAGGGGGCATCACTAGCCCTGACGGTCATTGTCGTGCCTTCGATCATCAGGCACAGGGGACAATTTTTGGCAATGGGGTGGGCATGGTTCTCTTGAAACGGTTAGACGAAGCCATAGCCGATGGAGACCATATCTACGGAGTCATTAAAGGCTCAGCCATTAATAACGATGGCACCCTCAAGGTGAGTTACACCGCCCCCAGTGTGGCTGGACAAGCGGACGCGATTGCCGAAGCCCAGGCCATAGGAGAGGTTGAACCAGAAACCATTACCTATATAGAAGCTCATGGTACGGGGACTGCTCTGGGGGACCCCATCGAAATCACGGCCTTAAACCAAGTTTTTCGAGCCAGCACGGAGAAAAAACAATTTTGTGCCATTGGCTCAGTCAAAACCAATATTGGCCATCTTAATCGGGCCGCCGGCATTTCGGGACTGATAAAGACCCTGTTAGCCCTAAAACACCAAAAAATACCGCCCAGTCTTAATTTTGAGCAACCCAACCCCAATATAGACTTCGACAATAGTCCCTTTTACGTTAATACCACCCTCGCAGACTGGCAACCCCCAGGAATACCTCGACGGGCTGGGGTCAGTTCATTCGGGTTTGGGGGAACCAATGCCCATGTGGTGTTAGAAGAAAGCCCCATGACAGAGCCATCTAGCCCGTCTAGAGCCTGGCAATTGTTGGTATTATCAGCTAAAACAGACACCGCTCTAGAGAAGGCAAGCCAAAATTTAGGGGCTTACCTCAAAGCCCATCCCGATCTTAACCTAGGAGATGTGGCCTATACCCTACAAGTGGGTCGTCGTCGGTTTGCTCAGAGTCGGATTGTTGTCGGTCAAGGCCGAGACGGTGCCATAACTGCCCTGGAAACCCCAGATCACTCACCCGTGGTGAAGCGGCCAGCAACGGATGAGCCACCCCCGGTTACCTTTATGTTCTCAGGACAAGGCTCTCAATACCCCAATATGGGCCGGGAACTCTACCAAAGCGAAGCGGTATTTCGAGAGCAAATTGATGATTGTGCAGAGGGACTTAAACCCCATTTAGGGCAAGACATTCGAGACATCATCTATCCTGACAGCGACCAAGAAAACCAAGCAGCCGAGAAACTCAAGCAAACAGCCATCACCCAACCGGCCCTATTTATCATCGAATACGCTTTGGCTAAATTATGGCAATCTTGGGGAGTTTCCCCCCATTCCCTGATTGGTCATAGTATTGGGGAATATGTGGCCGCCTGTTTAGCAGGAGTTTTTTCCCTGGAAGATGCGTTGATGTTAGTGGCAGCTAGAGGTCAATTGATGGAACAGTTGCCCCCCGGGGTGATGTTGGCGGTGCCTCTGACCCCCGATGAGATCCAACCCCTGCTCAAAGCTCCTTTATCCTTAGCTGTGGTCAATGGGGTCGCCCGTTGTGTCGTTTCTGGACCAAGAGAAGCGATTGAGCAATTGGTGGAACAGTTAAAAACCCAAGGGATCGAAGGGAGTCTTCTTCATACGTCCCACGCCTTCCATTCTGCCATGATGGAACCTATTTTAGAGCCATTTACGGCAAAGGTGCGAGGAATTGCCTTAAATGCTCCACAAATTCCCTATATTTCCAATGTAACCGGCACTTGGATAACCCCAGAAGAGGCCACTGATCCCACCTATTGGGCGCAACATTTACGACAGACAGTACAATTTGCCCCAGGGATAGAACAATTATTACAGCAACCAGAACACATTTTACTAGAAGTGGGGCCAGGGAGAACCTTGAGTACCTTAGCCATGCAGCATCCCAGCAAAACCCCAGAACAAAAGATTTTGACCTCCGTCCGTCATCCCAAACAAAAGCAATCCGATCTCGCCTTTATTCTCAAAAGTCTGGGTCAACTGTGGCAAGAGGGCGTTGATATTGATTGGCCAGGGTTTTATGCTCAAGAAACTCGATATCGTGTCCCTTTGCCCACGTACGCTTTTGATAAAAAACGATACTGGATTGAAGCCAAAGCCAAGGAGGCTCAAGACTTTTCTCAACAGTCCGGACAAAATGTAATTGCTAATTATTTAGTTCAAGGAAAATTTGAACAATTAGAACAATCCTTAGAAACGGTGGAAAAACTTTCTGCTGACGAAGTTACCAGCCAATTAAACAGTTTTATGTAAATCAGAGGAAAAAATTACGTGATGAATGACTTCTATGTAAAAATTGCTCATTTGTCAGAGCGATTGGCTAAACTTTCACCCGAACAATATCAACTTCTTGAAAAAATTCTCCAACAAAGTTCGGTAGAGTCAGAAAACAACAGTCATGTTATTTCTAACGATTCTCTCAGCCAAGCACTGTACCAACTGGAATGGCAACCCATGCCTCTGCAAAAGTCTTCAGGGAATTTGTCGCCAGGAAAGGATTGGTTAATTTTGGCAGATAACCATCAACAAGTGGGCAAACAATTGGCCCAAACCTTAGAGGCAGAAGGCGATCGCTGTATTTGCGTTTTTCCTGGCCAAAGCTATGAAAAAATTGCCCCAAGCCAATATATTATTAATCCTTTAAACCCCGAAGATTATCACTCCCTTTTCAGGGACATTAAGCAACATCAGCAAGCTCTCCCCCAAAATGTGGTGCATTTATGGGGTTTAGATTTTATCCTCGAAGAAACAACTTCAGCGACAGCATTACAAGAGAGCCAAAAACAAGGATGTGGCACCGTTTTGTTGTTAGTCCAGACACTAATTGCAGAGATAGAGAAATTACCCCCCCGTCTTTGGTTAATTAGCCAAGGAGCTAAGGCCCTCCCCTCATCTCCAGAACCCTTACAAGTCCAACAAGCTCCCCTGTGGGGGTTAGGACAAGGGATTAATTTAGAGCATCCCGACTTCCACTGTACCAATATTGATTGGGGAACACCCACAAAACCAGAAAAGATTGAAGTCTTATCTGAGCAACTCAGAGCATCTGAGGGAGAACAGCAGATCATCTGGCGTAACGGCGATCGCTTTGTGGCCAGATTAGTCAGATATTCTCCCCAAACTGTATCAGAACAACCATTGAGCTTGCCCGATGATAGTAGTTATTTGATTACGGGAGGACTGGGGGCATTAGGATTAAAAATGGCACAGTGGTTAGTTGAGCAGGGGGCGAAAACTGTTGTCCTCATGAGCCGTCGGGAACCTTCCACTGCCGCTCAATCGGTGATCCAACAACTAGAACAAACAGGGGCCAAAGTATCCATTATTCAAGGGGATGTCTCTAATGTAGATGAGATCACCAAAGGATTGACAACCATCCAAAACACCTTGCCACCCCTACGGGGAATTATTCATGCAGCAGGAATCATCAACGACGGAATCCTGACCCAGCTATCTTGGGACAAGTTTCAAACCGTTATGGCTGCGAAAATAGCAGGAAGTTGGAATTTACATCAGCAAACCCAAAAGTTGCCCCTTGATTTCTTCGTTTGTTTCTCTTCTATGACCTCTTTAGTGGGTAATGCTGGACAAGCTAACTACGCCGCCGCCAATGGATTCCTCGACGAATTAGCCCATCATCGTCGGGCCTTGGGATTACCTGGGTTAACCATTAACTGGGGTCCTTGGGCAGACGTGGGAATGGCAGCCAAACTGGAACAGCAAAAAGCGAATCCCTTAGCAAGCAAAGGAATTAATCAAATTAGTCTCGAGCAGGGACTATTAATGTTAGGGAAATTAATCAGTCAAGGGGTTAGTCAAATGGGAGTTATGCTCATTGATTGGACTAAGTTCCTCGATCAGTTTCCTTCGGGTAGTCATCCTCTTTTATTATCTGAATTTGCCCAACAAGTTCAAGAACAACAAAGGTCTTCTCAGACTTCTGAGTTGCCGACATTGGCTCTTCTTAAAAAGCAAATTCAAGAAGCGACGGCGCAAACCAGAGAAGAATTACTCGTTACTTATCTTCAAAATTTAGTCAGTAAATTTTTGGGAATTTCTGCGTCTGACATTCCGAGTCGCGATCAACCTTTAAATGAAATTGGACTTGATTCTTTGGTTAGTATTCAGTTGAGAAATCGTATCCGTACTGAATTAGAGATTGACCTACCGCTTAACAAATTGACTGTTGATGTTACCATTGCTCAAATCGTTGCTGCTTTACAAGAACAATGGCTATTTAAAGAGTTAGTCATATCGGAAAGCTCATCACCAGAGATGGAACAAGAAGAAGAAATGGAAGAATTTACTTTATAACGTTAACACTGTCTGGTGTAAAAACTAAAACTATGATTTTTTAAAAGGAGCTAAAAAAATGACTTTAAATGAACTATTAGGTGAATTATCCCAGCGTAAAATCAAATTGCATCTAGAAGGAGAGCAATTAGGAATTCGTGCGCCGAAAGGAGCTTTAAATGCAGCACTAAAACAGTCGCTTAAGGAGTATAAACAGGACATTATCCTATTTTTAAAACAACAAGACGTTATTAAAAAGGAACTGCCTCCCTTAGTAAAGGTAGACAAAGAGCAGCCTTTATGCCTATCGTTAGCTCAAGAACGTCTTTTTAAACTGGAAGATATGAACTCTAAAAGTGCTGTATATAATTTATCAGTTGCTTTTCGTTTTACCGGTTCTTTAAATATAGTTATTCTGGAAAAGAGTATATCGGAAATTGTTAAACGGCACGAAGTTTTACGCAGTTATTTTAAGAGTATTGACAATCAACCCGTTGTGATCATTGATGAACAGGTGAATTATCAATTGCCGATTCAAGATGTTAGCAAATTATCGTCACAACAAAGGGAAAGAGAAGTTGAGTTGATAACCAGGAACCAAGTTCAAAAGCCTTTTAATTTGACTAAAGATTATTTGTGGCGATCGCAATTGATTTGTGTGCAGGAACAAGAGCATATTTTTGTTTTAACCATGCACCATCTCATTTCTGATGGATGGTCTTTTGGGCTATTTTTAAGGGAACTTAGTGAAATTTATCAGGCTTTGTCTTTAGAGAAACAAGCTTATTTGCCCAGTTTATCGGTTCAATATGTTGATTTTGCTCAATGGCAACGTCACTACTTAAATAGTGACTTAGTTCAATCTTCCCGAGACTATTGGCAACAACAATTAAGCCAGGAATTGCACCCCTTAAAGCTGCCTGTTGATAAGCAGTCCTCTTTTGTAGCGAGTTATGAAGGAGGATACGAGTTATTTAAGTTATCAAAAGGTTTAATTGAGGGATTGAAATCATTAAGTCAACAAGAAGGGGTCAGCTTATTTACAACTTTATTAACCATTTTTGCCATTTTACTTAATCGATATACCGAGCAAGAAAAGCTATTGATTTGTTCTCCTGTTTTGAACAGAAATCCTTCAGAAATAGAGAATTTAATTGGCTATTTTAATAATATCTTACCCCTTGTGATTAATTTAGAAGGGAATCCCACTTTTCGAGAGTTGTTGCCTAGAGTCAGACAAGTCACAACCGATGCTTATGAACATCAAGACATTCCCTTACAACAATTAGCGGAATTACCTGGAATTAGAAATATTCCTCTCACTAGAGCAATGTTTAATTTGGATAAATTGGACAGTGAGACTTTAACCTTGCCAGGAGTTGAGGTTGACAGTATAGACGTGAATAATGGGGCAGCTAATTTTGACTTATCCGTAACCCTATTTGAGCAACAAGACAATACGATTAAAGGAATTTTAAATTATAAAGTTGATTTATTTTCAGCTAGTATCATTTCCCAAATAGTGGCAGGTTTTCAAACGCTCTTAGAGACTTTAGTTGATACACCAGACGCTAGAGTTGATTCTCTGGAAAAACAGAGTACCCCTGAAATTTTTACGGCTGAAACTGCAAAAAAAGAACCTTTAGTTGCGCCTCGTGATGACTTGGAAACAGAATTAGTGGCACTTTGGGAAGATATCTTAGAGATTCACCCCATCGGAATTAGGGATAACTTTTTTTTAATTGGGGGACATTCGGTTCTAGCATTACGTCTATTTGCCGAAATTGAGAAAAGGTATAGCAGAAATTTAGGATTAGCTACGTTATTCTCAGCACCTACCATTGAAGACTTAGCCAATATTCTACGTTCTGAAGAGGATATCAGTGATTGGTCTTCATTAGTCCCCATTCAACCTCATGGTTCTCATCCTCCTCTGTTTTGTTTTCATGCAGTTGGTGGCAATGCCTTAACCTATGTTGATTTATCTTACTACTTAGGGAAAGAACAACCCTTGTATGGTCTTCAAGCTAGAGGTTTGGATGGAAAAACCCCCTTTGACACTTCCATTGAAGAGATGGCTAGTCATTATCTTGAAGAAATTTTGAAATTGGATTTTCAGGGTCCCTATTTGTTGGCCGGCCTTTCCGGTGGGGGCGTGATTGCTTTTGAAGTTGCCCAGCAACTTCAAGCCAAAGGCAAACAAGTGGCTTTAATAGCGTTGTTCGATAGTTATAACCCTAAATATATTCGAGAAAGAACAATAGCTGACAAACAATATCGAAAACGGCACAATCAAGACCTTAAAGTTATTGCCTCGCCAAAAACAACAAAATCAGGGGTTGGAAAATTAAACCGTGGACTATTGCCGTTCAAAACATTCTTACAAAAATTATCATCGTCAGGATTTTCTGAATGGAAATTACCCTGGATTGCCAATAAGGTGTCGAGTCTGTTTAGAAAACTCATTCGTTTTACTGAAGTATTGATTTACCAATTAAATCCTCAAACAGACAAACCCTTACCCTATAATTTTCGGACAAAGCTGATTACTGAAAATATGAAAAAAGCGGTTAAAAGCTATGTTCCTCGGAAATATGATGGTAAGATCCACTTGTTCCGAGCCGATGGTTCAATTTATCAATCTGAAGAAGGTCCCGATAGTGACGAATTAGGATGGGATGAATTTGCCACTGGTGGACTAGAAATTTGTCCGGTTCCCGGGGATCACAACACAATGTTAAGCACTCCAAATGTCGAAATTTTGGCCTCTAAGTTGAAAGTCGTGCTAGACGACCTGAGTTCGAGTGACGTTCCCTACACTCACATCAGTAGAGTGTAGGCTTCAAGCGGAAATTATCCTTCTTGAACTTCCTTCGTGGTACTCCTTCTTTCCCACTACGGCATTTTATAGTGAGGAACACGCCCAGCCCCAC
>JASJBX010000100.1 GCA_030066295.1 Crocosphaera sp. | reverse complement strand
GATCGGTAAGTGACTCACGAGTAATTTCGGACGGCAATTCATCCCACGCTGATTTGTGGGTGTTTTTTTTGGGAAAATACAGCGTGGGGCTTCTTGCCGAAGAAGCTAAAATCATTTTTGACATTAGACTTTATATTGATGAAGATTATTCCGTTGCCTTATCAAACCAATCAATTTGTCGCAAAATACCCCGCAAAAGGGCAACTTCTTCCCTAGTTAAGTTGGCTTTATTGTAGAGTCTCCGAAATTTCTCTAAACGCGCTTTCGCCGTATGGGGATAAAGATAACCAATTTTTAGCAAAACCGTTTCCAAATGCTGATAATACCCCTCTAATACTTCAAAAGAAGCCGAATCAAAAGACCAGTCTCTTTGACTTTCCATGGGTTGTTGTAAGGCTTGATACAATTCATAACTGCAAACGGCCACCGCTTGTGCTAAATTCAAGGAGGGATAGTCAGGATTGGCCGGAATCGAAATAAAACGCTGAGCATAGCTAAGTTCTTCGTTATTTAAGCCCCGGTCTTCTGGACCAAACAGTAACGCCGTGTTCAAGCCCTCTGTCAGTAACCAGGGCAGTGCTTCCCGTGGCGTTTCTAAATGGGTGGGCAGGGATAGCGATCGCCCAGTGGTTGCCATAATACGCTGACACCCTTGCAACGCTTCGGGGATACTCTCAACGACCCGAGACGCTTCTAACACATCAACCCCATGAACTGCCATCAGTCTCGCTTCATCACTCAAGCGATCGCAATGGGGGCTGACTAAAATTAGCTGATTTAAGCCCATATTCTTCATCACTCGCGCCACAGACCCCACATTTAAAGGACCGGCTGGTTCTACTAAAACAATACGAACTCGAGTCAACGCAGTTTTACTCATACTTAATCTTAGCTTAGTTGCCTATTCCCTTTACCTTGATCTTAAGCTTTAATTTAAACTTGACATATCAATTTTAGTTGATGTATTTTTTATATATCAAGTTTTTTTGATATATCTTATGAAAACTCGCATCAACCCCAAAGCGGTTAAAGCTGGAGGCAGTCTTAATATTTTTGAAAAATACCTAACCCTCTGGGTATTTGTCTGTATTATTGTCGGTATTGTCTTAGGTAGAACTTTTCCCAACATTGCCGAAACATTAGACGGAATGAGTCTCTATAATGTCTCAATTCCCATTGCTATTTGTTTATTTTTCATGATGTATCCCATCATGGTAAAAATTGATTTTTCCCAAGCGGTTCAAGCAGCAAAAACCCCAAAACCGGTGATCTTAACCCTGGTGATTAATTGGTTGGTTAAACCCTTTACCATGGTGGTATTTGCACAATTTTTTCTCGGCTGGTTATTTGCCCCGCTTTTAAGTCAAACGGAGTTAATTCGAGGAGCAGAAGTGACCTTATCAAACTCTTATATTGCCGGGTGTATTTTATTAGGTATTGCTCCCTGTACCGCTATGGTGCTGATGTGGGGCTATCTTTCCTATAGTAACCAAGGTCATACTTTGGTCATGGTTGCTGTTAACTCTTTGGCCATGTTATTTCTTTATGCACCATTGGGAAAATGGTTACTTTCTGCTAATAATTTAGTGGTTCCTTGGCAAACCATTGTCTTTTCCGTTTTTATCTATGTCGGTATACCTTTAGCGGCTGGAATTTATAGTCGTTATTGGATTTTTAAACATAAAGGGAGGGAATGGTTTGAGCGTCAATTCTTACATTACCTTAGTCCTATTTCTATCGCTGCTTTATTACTAACATTAGTTTTACTTTTTTCCTTTAAAGGAGAACTAATTGTTGATAACCCCCAGCACATTCTCTTAATCGCTATCCCCCTATTTATTCAAACTAATTTCATCTTTTTAATTGCCTATGTTACTGGACTTAAACTAAACTTAACCTACGAAGATGCAGCCCCAGCCGCCTTAATTGGTGCCAGTAATCATTTTGAAGTTGCCATTGCCACTGCGGTCATGTTATTTGGTTTAAATTCTGGGGCAGCCTTAGCAACCGTTGTCGGAGTTTTGATTGAAGTTCCGGTGATGTTAATGTTAGTTCAATTTTGTAAAAAAACCGCTTCTTGGTTTCCTCGCAATCCTGAAAAGGCCACATTACTCGACCCTCGTTGTATCGATTCATTGCATTAGAAATTAGCAGAAAAGTCCATGGCCAATTTTGATCATCCTCCCCGTATTTTATTTTTGTACGGGTCATTAAGAGAACGTTCCTATAGTCGCTTATTAGCGGAAGAAGCAGCCCGAATTATTGAAGAAATGGGGGCAGACGTTAAATTTTTCCATCCCCATGACCTACCGTTACGGGGACAAGTGGAAGAATCTCATCCCAAAGTACAAGAACTCAGAGAACTGAGTCAATGGTCAGAAGGACAAGTCTGGTCATCTCCAGAAATGCACGGCAATATAACGGGGATACTCAAGAATCAAATCGACTGGATACCGTTAAATATCGGTTCTATTCGGCCTACTCAGGGTAAAACCCTAGCGGTGATGCAAGTGAGTGGGGGTTCTCAATCTTTTAATGCGGTTAATACCCTAAGAATTTTAGGCCGATGGATGCGGATGTTTACTATTCCTAATCAATCTTCGGTTGCTAAAGCTTATCAGGAATTTCATGAAGATGGAACCATGAAAGATTCTCCTTATCGTGACCGAGTGATTGATGTTATGGAGGAACTTTATAAGTTCACCTTATTATTACGAGATAAGGTGGACTATTTAACCGATCGTTACAGTGAACGTAAAGAAAAATAATTAAAACTAGGAGACAACTAATGAAAAAAGTGATGTTTGTTTGTAAACGTAATTCTTGCCGTTCTCAGATGGCAGAAGGTTTCGCTAAAACTATGGGAAAAGGCAAAATTGAAGTAACCAGTTCTGGTTTAGAAGCCAGTCAAGTTCATCCCGTTGCTATTGAAGTAATGGAGGAAGTTGGTATTAATATTACTGACCAAACCTCCGATGCTTTACGTAGTTTTGATCCAGAAGAGTATGATGCAGTTATTTCTTTATGTGGCTGTGGCGTTAACTTACCTCAAGAGTGGGTATTAAGGGATATTTTTGAAGACTGGGAACTAGATGATCCCGATGGGCAACCTCTAGAAACTTTTCACCGTGTCCGAGATGAAATTAAGGAAAAAATTGAGGGTCTAATTAACAATTTAGATGCTTAACTGTAGGGTGGGCAAACTGCAAAAAATCGTAAAATGATTCAAAATACTTCTAGGTTTTGCCCACCATATAAAGTTGAATTTATTTATTTTTATTTTTATCTGATTGACGTTAGTGCTTGTGAAGTTAGCGGTGTTAAAGTTCATTTTCTGACTTCACACTTCTGACGTCTGACTTCTTGAGGTTCCTTCCCAGTCGGGACAAGAATCACCACTAGAACCATAAGGGTGCATTCCACAAACTAATAACTGTTTACCATGTAGTCGTCCGTGGTAATGAATACAACCCCTACAAGCCGGATGAACATTATGAGTCGGTTCTATTTTTGGAGAAAGGATAAAATCGGGGTCGTCATTGTATTCAGGATAATAATAATAACTTTGGTAGTTTTCTTCGATAGAAATATCAATAATTGGGGTAAAAACATCATCAAGAAACTGCTCGAATTCCCGTGTTAAATCATTTTGTAAATCCTCAGCAGCCGTTTCTACAGATTGTCCCATTTCATCCATAAACCCTTCTACGGAAACCGCTACGTTTTCTATCCATTCCGTAAAATCTTTTTGCCAATCTTCCATAACATTTAACCATCTCAAAATATTTGATATTAAACTGTATCAGGTGATTGAGCGTAAACTATTGACGCTTCAACCGATTTAATTCTTCTTGTAAAGATTCTACTTGACTTTTGAGATCGTCTAAATTTTCTGACTTTGATGTTTCTGTATTCTCTTCATCATCTTCAGAAACAATTTCAATTAAACGAGGTTCTTTTTGTTCCTTTTTTTTGGTTTCAGTGGGATTATCCTGTTGCGCTTGCTGAATCATGTCATCCACATATTTTCTAGCTTCTTCTGCGGTTAACTCTCCCCGCGCAACCATTTCATCAGCTACTTTCTGCGCTTGAAGTCTTAATTCTTGTAACGTTGTTCCTCCTTTCTCTGCTGCGTAGGAAGCGATACCAACCCCAAGATAGAATGCTTTTTGCACTAAGTTACCTAAATCAGCCATGTTGTCCTCAAGTTTAGTCCTTTTTTTAGATTATAACATTAATGTTTTTAACTTTCTTTCTCTGCTAATTGTAACCATCTTTCTGTTGCAGTGTCAATTTCTTCAACTAACTGGGATAAACGTTCTGTTAAGGTTTGCATTTCAGCAAAATCTGTGGTCGGATTGTTGTATAGTTTCGTTTCTAATTGTTCTTTTTCTGCTTCTAGTAAAGGAATTTTTTCCTCTAGGTCTTTATATTCATATTTTTCCTTGAATGTTAACTTATTGGACTTTTGAGATTGCTTTTTTTGAGAGGTTTTAGACTGTTTATTCTCTTGGGATGATACTTGATTTTGGCTTTCTTTTTCTTGTTCTTCCGCTACTTTTTTATAGTCTAAATAAACGGAATAATTGCCTGGATATTGTTTTATATTTCCTCCTTCTTTTAGAGCAAAAATAGTGTCAACCGTTCGATCTAAAAAATAGCGATCGTGGGAAACAACAATGACACAACCGTTGAAATCTTCTAAGTATTCTTCTAAAACCCCTAGGGTTTGTACATCTAAATCATTGGTGGGTTCATCTAATATTAAAACATTGGGCGCACTCATCAATACTTGTAATAAAAATAATCGTCTTTTTTCTCCCCCAGATAATTTATGAATGGGGGCGTATTGTTGGTTAGGGGGAAATAAAAATCTTTCTAACATTTGTGAAGCAGTAATTACACTTCCATCGGCAGTTTTTACCAACTCTGCTACATCTTTAAGATAGTCAATAACTCGCTGATTTTCGTTAATTAATAAATCTTCTGAATGTTGATCAAAATAACCAAAATGAATGGTTGGTCCAATGGCTACGGTTCCTGAATCTGGAGTAATTCTGCCTGTAATAATATTCATTAAAGTTGATTTACCGGCTCCATTTTTACCGATGATTCCTACTCTATCTTGAGGGTTAAAAATATAGGTAAAATCTTGAATTAAAATACGGTTGTTATAGCCTTTTTTGATGTTTTCTAATTCAATAACTTTTTTGCCAATACGACGACTAGCGGTACTAATTTCCACTTTTCCTTGAGTTTGTCTAAACTCTTTATTTTGCATTTCGCCAATTCGATCAATACGGGCTTTTTGTTTGGTACTTCTCGCTTTAGGTCCCCGTTTTAACCATTCTAATTCTCGTCTTAATACCCCTGCGTGTTTCTTTTGACTGCTAATTTCTGAGGCTTCTGATTCTGCTTTTTTTTCTAAGAAATAAGAGTAATTTCCTGAATAAGAATAGAAATCACCGCGATCAATTTCTAGAATGCGATTGGTTACTTTATCTAGGAAATAACGGTCGTGAGTAATTAGTAGTAATGCCCCAGAATAACGGTTTAAATAACTTTGTAACCATTCCACTGACATCGCATCTAAATGGTTAGTTGGTTCGTCCATTAATAAGGCATCTGGTTCTGATAATAACCCAGAAGCTAAGGCAATTCTTTTACGATATCCCCCTGATAAATCGCCAATCTTAGCCTCAAAGTTATCGATTCCCAATTGACTTAAAACAATTTTAGCATTGGTTTCTAACGCCCAAGCATCTAAGGTTTCAATTTGTTGAGTAACGGCGGATAAACAGGACATTAAACTGTCAGTTTCTTGGGGGTTATGGGCTAATTTATGAGAGATTTCTTCATACTCTCTAATCAGCGCCATTTGTTCTCCACAATCAGCAAAAACCTGTTCTAAAACGGTACGATTTTCGTCTAAATGGGGTTGTTGCGGGAGGTACACAATTTTCGACCCGGAATTAATCCATAGTTTCCCTCCATCAATGGGTTCTAATCCTGCTATGATTTTAAGTAGGGTCGATTTTCCTGAGCCATTAGTACCAATTAAACCGACTTTATCTCCTTCTTCCAAGCTAAAGGTTGCCTCTTTTAAAATTTCTTTGATCCCGAAATCTTTTTTGACTGCTCGTAAGGTTAAAATGGTCATCTATTCTGTTTCCTCTTGTCCTATTTTTAATTCTAACAAACCCACTGTGCCGACAAAGAAAGTATAAATGCTATACTGGAAAGGATTTTTTTGTTGTAATCTGGCGTAGTAAGCTGCAATAATCCCTTCTATTCCATGACTAATCAAAGCAATTCTATCTATCCAAAAAATCCAGGTTAAGTTATCTGATAGTTGCCAATGATTAAGGGCTGCATATACATTTCCTAACTCCCAAAGAATGGCAGCACTAATTAATACCGTAGAAACAATTTTTATCAAGGTTTTGATCAATTGGAAGGAGGAATCATGGATAAGATTTGATGATGTTTTTACATTCATTAGTCTTTATTTAATAATAAACGTCTATTATTTTAAACCATTTTTGGCATGAATAGCTTGTCATTTAGTCTTAAATAGGCTTATACTTATTCTTATTTTACACTAAAATGACTGAATCAGTTATATGATAACTAACTCAAATAAAATTTTGCCAAATCTAGCCAAGAATATCATAGGATTTTTGATAGGTAAAGAACAAATTAAAGACTACCAAAGCATTGACTGGGAGCAAGCCATTCGTCCTTTTCAATCTCATAAGATGGTTTACCCTTCTTATTATACATCAGTTAACTATCATGGGATAGAAAAGGGTTATCTGAACCCCATTGCTGCTATGACTTACGACATTATAACCCCCTTAGCTACCTTACCCAGTGAACAATGGCTGCGTCACTGTTTGTTGAAGACAATTACCCTAAAACCTAAAAAAATTCTAGACTTAGGGTGTGGGACAGGCACAAACACCCTAAACTTAAAAAAGATGTTTCCAGAAGCATTAGTAATGGGGTTAGATTTATCTCCTTATATGTTAGTAATGGCTGATAAAAAAGCACAAAAGTATCAACAAGAAATTGTCTGGAAACAAGGACTAGCAGAGTCAACAGAAATGCTAGAGTTTTCCTTTGATTTAATCACCATTTCTTTACTGTTTCACGAAATGCCTCAAGCAATTTCTCAACGGGTGATTCAAGAAAGTTTTCGATTACTGAAACCTCAAGGACAGTTAATTATTTTAGATGCTAATCAAAAACGATTAAGACATCTGAAATGGTTAACGAAACTGTTTAGAGAACCCTATTCAGCTATCTATGCTCAAGGGGATATTATACAATGGTTAGAGCAAGTAGGGTTGCAAGACATTAAGGGGAACCCTCTCGCTGGAATTTATCAAATCACCTCTGCTTATAAACCTCAATAAAAAAGTAAAAATTATCTTAAAAATAAAAATTTTATAGATTCTAAAACCCAATAATGATATGATAAGATAATGTGTTTCAACATCACCTATTTTAACTTATCAAACTGAAGTCAATATGTTCTTTTTATTGGAAGTCGGTACAGAAGAATTACCCGCAGATTTTATTGATGAAGCGATCGCACAATGGCAACAAATCATTCCTAATCGTTTACAAGACAATTTTTTAGTTCCTGATAGCCTGGATGTTTATGGGACACCAAGAAGATTGGCCATTTTAATTTCTGGACTGCCAGACCAACAAAAAGATCGAGATGAAATAATCAAAGGTCCACCGGCAAAAGCAGCCTTTAAAGAGGGAAAACCCACCAAAGCAGCCGAAGGGTTTGCTCGAAAACAGGAAGTTGAGGTCACGGATTTAGAAATTCGCCCCACAGATAAAGGTGACTTTGTTTTTATCGAAAAAAAAATAAAAGGAAGACAAACGAAAGAAATTTTACAAGAATTAATTCCTACTTGGATTAATAGCTTGGAAGGTAGACGATTTATGCGTTGGGGCAATGGAGAATTGAGATTTTCTCGTCCCATTCGTTGGTTAGTCGCTTTATGTGATGAGCAAATATTGCCCTTAGAAATTGTTAACGGAAATAGTACCATTACCAGCGATCGCTTATCAAGGGGGCATCGAATTTTACACCCAGATTCTGTTAGTATTGCCCAAGCATCCAACTATGTCGAAACCTTGCGATCCGCTTACGTAGAAGTTGACCCGAAACAGCGTCAGGAGATTATCGAAAAAGACATCGAAACCATTGCCAAAGAATTAAAAGGAAAAGCCGATCTTCCTGAAGACTTATTGACAGAAGTTATCAATTTAGTGGAATATCCCACAGCCGTTGCAGGAAACTTTGATCCCGAATTTCTCGACCTTCCCATTGAGGTTATTATCACCGTAATGGTCAAGCATCAGCGATATTTTGCGGTGAAACAATCGGACAATGAACTCTTACCCAATTTTATCACCATTGCTAACGGTGATCCTCATAAAAAAGACATTATTGCCCAAGGAAACGAAAGAGTCATCAGGGCCAGATTAGCGGATGCACAATTCTTTTATAAAGCTGATTGTGACGAACCCTTAGACAGTTATTTACCGGAACTCGAAAATGTCACTTTCCAGAAAGAATTAGGAACCATGCGCTACAAAGTAGATCGTATCATGGACATGGCGCAACAGATATCAGAACAGTTAGAAATTGGCGAAAAAGAACAAGAAGAAATCGAAAGTACCGCATTATTATGTAAAGCTGATTTAGTGACCCAAATGGTCTATGAATTCCCAGAATTACAAGGGGTAATGGGACAAAAATACGCCTTGGTGAGTGGAGAGTCCGAAGCAGTCGCCCAGGGGATTTTCGAGCATTATTTGCCCCGTGGGGCTAATGATATCATGCCCAAAACCTTAACCGGTCAAGTGGTCGGTATTGCTGATCGTTTAGACACCTTAATTAGTATTTTTGGTTTAGGAATGATTCCCACTGGTTCCGGTGATCCGTTTGCTTTAAGACGGGCTGCTAATGCCATTATTGCTGTTACTTGGGAAGCGCAATTACCCATTAATTTATCCCAATTATTATTACAAGGATGTGAAGCTTTTAGGGCTGCTCATGCCGATAAAGCGTCTCCTTTAGAACCCTTACAAGGCTTCTTTATTCAACGGATACAAACCCTATTACAAGAGGATTGTAACCTTGAATATGATTTAGTTAATGCTGTTTTAGGTGAAGCGGATGCTGAGTATACAGAGAGGGCATTACAAAACCTTTTGGATGTCAAAGATAGGGCAGAATTTTTACAAGAAATTCGTAGGAATGGAATGTTAGATAAAATCTATGAAACGGTCAACCGTTCCACTCGTTTAGCCGTGAAAGGAGACTTGGAATATCTAGAATTAGATCCGAGTAAAGTGGTGCGTCCTGAGTTATTTGAAAAGTCTTCTGAACAGGAATTTTACGATGGATTAATGGCTTTAGTTTCCAAAACAACCCAAGCACAATCTGAAAGAAGTTATCAGTTATTAATAGAAGGGTTACTGGATATTATTCCCAAAGTTAGTGAATTTTTTGATGGAGAGAATAGTGTTTTAGTGATGGATGAGAATCCACAAGTCAAACAAAATCGTTTGAATTTGTTGGGGGTTCTCCGGAATCATGGAAGGGTTTTAGCCGATTTTGGTGCTATTGTCAAAAACTAACTTAGGAGTGAACTTTGCTGTATGCAAGAACGGGAGTTTTGAAATATTTCCAAGGATCAAGTTCGAGGATTTCCACGACTGAAATATGCCATTCTTCTTTATGGTTAGATTCAGTTTCAGCAGCCGTTTTAGTTCCTTTAGTAAATGGAAAAGAATTAATCTTTAATATCTGGTTAAGATGTTAAAGATTAAAACTCGTTGTTCCCTAACCATAATTCACTCGTTGTGTAGTGAATTTGTTCACGCCAAAAGTAACAAATAGATGTTTGTTTTGTCTGTACGTAATCGTACACATTAATTAAAAAGTCAAGCAATATTGACATTACTATAACAATTGAAGCTTAGGTTAACGATAAAGGTTTAGGGATTATGTTCCAGTTAAATCTCGGTGAATACCAAAAATAATCAAGGATAATCGTCAAAGGAGATAAGAAAAATAACGCCCAAAAAATAGCGGTGGGTAGATAGAAAGAATATTGAATCACAAAGGTTAGAATAGCAATAGCGATCGCCCAGACAATACGGCTAACATAATGATTAGGAATGGAACGGGGATCGGTTAACATAAACAGAGCAAATAACAACAAACTACCTGTCATCAAATGGTGACTTAAAACGTCCCAACTCCAGCCTAACCAAAGATTACGACTTGTTTCTAGTAAAGTATAAAATCCTAGAAAAACGGCTGACGTTTCCCAACGACCCACCCGCTTTAAAATCATAGCACCAGCCCCCAGAAATAGCAGTAAAAACCAAAGATCATTACCCCATTGACCCGGGGATACCCAAGCGTCCTGAGTCAAAGTTAAAACGGCAATAATGCCAAAATTAGCAGGATTAAAAAAGTGCTTATTATTAACCCGAAATAAGAACTTACTCGCAATGGCAAAACTCCCTGCTAAGATCATTGTTATACCGTGATTGGCTCTTAACAATAAACATAAACCCAAAGCCGTAATTAAAGCACTGCGCCAGGAGGCAATAAATAAAGGATTAATCAGGGATGAATTGAGACTAATTAACCCTTTCTGTTTCAAACAATAAACCCAGGAAGTTAATAAAAATTGTGTCAATAAACAACTGACAATCACCAGAAGAATTAACCCAGGTTTTAAAGACCAGTCGCGGGTTAAAAGACCTAATCCCAGAAAACTACTGAGGAACAAAATTTGATAATCTCGATCATCTTGTATAAACATGATAAATACCTGTCGATTACTAGAAGAATCTCACTCTCATTGTATCGACTTTAGCTAACCGCCCTGATTAATATAGGTGTCTGAGGCCAGAGACGCTAGTATAGATAAAATAATTTCTTATTTTGCTACCTCTCTTAAATAAAAAATTTTATGGAAATTCCCGTGCATAAACAATTAAATCGTCCTCTTCCTTGGATTTTAGCCATTATGACAGGTGGACTACTGTTGGTGGGGGGATTAACCTATAGAATGGTGAAAAACCCCGTTTCCGAGAGTAAACTCGAACAAATGACCGTCATCGCCGAACGAGAAACCGTCACCGTTGATATCGAGGCCAGTGGCGTAGTTGAACCCATTGAAAGCGTCAATATTAGCCCTAAAAACCCCGGAAGGTTGGTGCAGCTACGGGTTGAACAGGGGATGAAAGTCAAACAAGGGCAAATTCTAGCCCTAATGGAACATAGCGAGGTTAAAGCAGAAGGAAAATACGCCGAAGCTAATTATAATCAAGCCTTAGCGGAATTAGATGCGGCCAAAGTTCGTATTCCCAGTGAAATTCAACAGGCACAAACCCGTTATATTCAGGCACAAACCCAACTAGAACAGGCAAAAGCCAACTTAAAACGAGCCAGTGAGAGAATTCCCAAAGATATTGACCAAATTAAAGCGCAAATTGTCTCGGCCCAGTCCAGTTTGCAGTTAGCTGCTTCCCGTGTCAAACGCAACGAAGAATTACTGCGAGAAGGAGCTATTACTCAGGACAGATTTGATGAATTGCTAAATAACTATAATAACGCTCAAGCCAACCTCATCGAGCTTCAAACCAGGCTAGAACAGGCAAATCAGACCCAAAATCCAGAAATTGACCAATTGAAACAAGAAGTCCTACAAGCTCAAGCAACCGTCGCTGAAGCGCAAATTCAACTCGAAGAACGGCAAAGAACCGCTCAAACCGAGATAGCTAGTTTAGAGGCGGCCACCGAAGCAGCGAAGGCTCAACTCGAACAAGTGGTGATTCAATTCCAGGATACGGCCATTCGCGCCCCCTTTGACGGCATCGTGACCCAAAAATACGCCAATCCAGGGGCGTTTGTCACCCCAACCACCTCCGCATCCAGTACTGCTTCGGCCACCTCCAGTTCCATTATTGCCCTAGCGCGAGGGTTAAAAGTGGTGGCTAAAGTGCCAGAAGTGGATATTGCCCTGATTAAACAGGGGCAACCAGTGATGATTAATGCCGACGCTTACCCCAATGAAACTTTCAAAGGACAGGTGGTTTTAATCGCCCCAGAAGCCGTTGTGGAGAACAATGTGACCTCATTTGAGGTGACTATCGCCATAGGCACGGGACGGGAGAAATTATTGTCTCGGATGAACGTGGATGTGAAGTTTTTAGGAGAAGCCATTCAGGACGCTTTAGTGGTTCCCACCGTGGCCATTGTTACCCAAAATGGAGAAACCGGGGTGATGGTGGCCGATGAAAACGAGCAACCTCAATTTAAACCGGTGACTATCGGTCAAGTGTTAGACGAAAAAACCCAAATTCTGTCTGGTTTAACCCCAGGAGAACGAGTGTTTATTGATTTACCGAAAGACAAATAAAAGCAATCTTTGTTTTAATTATTAACAAGTTTATGAATTTTTTAGACAGTATTAAAATGGCAACGTCCATGTTAGCTGCCAATAAGTTACGCACTAGCTTAACCATGTTAGGGATGATTATTGGTAATGCTTCGGTGGTGGCGACTATTGGCATTGGTCAAGGGGCCGAAAACTTAGCCACTGAACAGTTAAATGAATTGGGACCGAAGGTTCTGTTTGTGGTTCCGGGAACCCGTAAAGCCCGCCGTGCGACCCTAGATTTACCGAAAACTTTAGTCTGGGAAGATGCTCAAGCAATCGCCGAACAAGTTCCCACCGTCACAAAAGTTGCCCCGGAAAGAAATCAACGACAATTAATTAATTATAAAAGCGAAAATACCAGTGCTTTATTAATTGGAACCACCCCAAACTATCCTCAGGTGAGAAGTTTTCCCGTGGACCAAGGACGGTTTATTAATGAGATAGATATGCGACGTAATAAACGAGTTGCTGTGATTGGACAGGACATTGTTGATCGTTTTTTTAAAGTGAGCGAACCGATTGGTGAGTCTATTAGAATTAAAAATATTTCCTTTGAAATCATTGGTGTAATGGCTCCAAAAGGGTCTTTAATTGGGACTAATTTGGATGAAACGGTGTTAATTCCTCTGACCACTATGTCCAATCAGATTGTGGGAAAAACCTCTCCTTATGGCTTACAAGTCAGTTGGATTAATGTCGAAGCAAAAGATGTGGATAGTGTTTCGGCGGCTCAATTTCAAATTGAAAATTTATTGAGATTAAGACATCAAATTACCGACGAAGATGACTTCGGGGTAGAAACCTCAAAACAGATGTTAGATATTGTGGGGAGTATTGCTACAGGGTTAACGGTAATGTTGACTTTATTAGCAGGAATTTCTCTCATTGTTGGGGGAATTGGGGTGATGAATATTATGTTAGTTTCTGTCAGTGAAAGAACCTCAGAAATTGGTTTAAGAAAGGCATTAGGAGCCAGTCAAAGTGATATTTTAGGACAGTTTTTAATCGAAGCGGTTGTTATTTCTGTTTCTGGGGGAATTATTGGTATTTTAACAGGAGTAAGTTTAGTGACATTGGTAGGAATTGTTTCTCCTTTATCCCCTACCATTTCGTCTGTTTCTATTATCGTTTCTTTAGCAGTCTCTAGTGGTATTGGTTTAGGTTTTGGTATTATTCCTGCTCAAAAAGCTGCTAAACTAGACCCGATTGTGGCTCTGAGAAGTTCTTGAGCAAGAGATAGGAAATTATCGGATTTTCTTAGGATCAAATTTCTTCAGGATTAATCCCTAATTCCTTTAACTTTGCTGCTAATTTATCAGCACGTTGGCGTTCATTATCAGCCCGTTGGCGTTCATTATCAGCCCGTTGGCGTTCAGTTTCGGCTCTTTCTTTCTCTTCAGTGTAACTAGAAAAAGGTTGTCCATCGGGATGATAAATAATCAATTCCGGCTCACTCAATTGAAACCGAATCCCTAAACGGGGACTAATCCAATTATCCATTTCTTCAATTACTTCTAAGTGTTGTTCATTTCTTAATAAACCACTCAATTCATTTTTATTGGGGTCATAAATATAATACTCTTCTACTCCATGATGTTCATAAAATAGTAGTTTTCTATTCATTTCTGTTTGAGTGTTTCCTGGAGAAAGGATTTCAAAGACCACTTGAGGCGCAATATTATCTTCTTTCCATTGTTGGTAAGAACCTCTGTCCCCTTTGGGACGACCAAAGATTACCATGACATCCGGTGCTTGTCGTTTTTTGTTATTTCCTTCTGTTGGATACCAAAGTAAATCCCCTGCAACAAATACTTGTTCATCTTGGGCAAATAACCAATCTAAATTCGATTTAATGGTAGTAATCCAACGAAATTGAACGGTATTATCTGCCATGGGATTACCATCTCGTTCAGGATAAATAATTTCTGGTTTAATTGTGTTGACTATTGGAGCAATCATAAGCATGGAAAATTAAGCGGTTTAAAAGCTTAATTTTATTGTACTATAGTGTTTACAAAAGAAATGTGAAACCTTGCTCCTGTCCCCTGCCTGACAACTCCAATGGAAATGCTATATAACCCAAAAAACTGTGTCCTATAGATGCTAAATTCTTAATCGTAAATTCTAAATTCTCGAACCGTCATCCCTAGGTTCGGAAAACTACACTACCCTAGACAACCCCGATCCCGTCACCATAGATATGAGTCATAAATACTCAGAGAAACCCATTATTAATACTTAGGCTGAATTAACAGCTTTGAGTAAGTCATATAGTAATTTAGGGAGTCTAGGATATGGGAAAAGTAGTCGGAATTGATTTAGGAACCACCAACTCATGTGTGGCCGTGATGGAAGGGGGTAAACCCACCGTTATCGCTAACGCAGAAGGCTTTCGTACCACTCCTTCTGTGGTGGCCTATGCTAAAAACGGCGATCGCTTAGTAGGACAGATTGCTAAACGTCAAGCGGTCATGAACCCTGAAAATACCTTCTATTCGGTTAAACGCTTCATCGGTCGCAAACACGAAGAAGTCACCAACGAAGCCACAGAAGTCTCTTATAAAGTATTGCGGGATGGCAACGGAAACGTTAAATTAGATTGTCCGGCCCAAAGTAAACAATTTGCCCCCGAAGAAATTTCGGCGCAAGTTTTACGGAAATTAGTCGAAGATGCCAGTAAATACCTCGGTGAAACCGTCACCGAGGCAGTGATCACCGTTCCAGCTTATTTTAACGACTCTCAGCGTCAAGCTACCAAAGACGCGGGAAAAATTGCCGGAATTGAAGTAAAACGGATTATTAACGAACCCACGGCCGCTTCTTTAGCCTACGGGTTGGATAAGAAGAGTAACGAAACTATCCTCGTCTTTGACTTGGGGGGTGGAACCTTTGACGTATCCATCCTCGAAGTAGGTGATGGTGTTTTTGAAGTATTAGCCACCTCTGGAGACACCCACTTAGGAGGGGACGACTTCGATAAGAAAATTGTCGATTTTCTCGCCAAAGAATTTGAAAGTAATGAAGGGATCGATCTACGGAAAGATAAGCAAGCTTTACAACGGTTAACCGAAGCAGCCGAAAAAGCTAAAATTGAACTGTCTAGCGTTACTCAAAGCGAGATTAACCTTCCCTTTATTACCGCTACCCAAGAAGGACCCAAACACCTCGACACCACCTTAACCCGGGCCAAATTTGAAGAACTCTGTTCCGATCTGATCGATCGCTCTCGCATCCCCGTAGAAAAAGCGATGAAGGATGCTAAACTCAGCAACAGCGATATCGATGAAGTGGTATTAGTTGGGGGTTCCACTCGTATTCCTGCGGTCCAAGAATTAGTTCAAAAGGTCTTAGGGAAAGAACCCAACAAAGGGGTTAACCCTGATGAGGTGGTAGCGATGGGTGCAGCCATTCAAGGGGGTGTCTTAGCCGGTGAAGTTAAAGACATTCTCCTCTTAGACGTAACCCCTCTCTCTTTGGGTGTGGAAACCCTTGGTGGTGTCATGACCAAAATTATTCCCCGCAACACCACCATTCCTACCAAAAAATCTGAGGTCTTCTCCACTGCAGTTGATGGTCAAAGCAACGTAGAAATTCATGTTCTCCAAGGGGAACGGGAAATGGCCAAGGATAACAAAGATTTAGGGTTATTCCGCTTAGATGGTATTCCCCCTGCACCCCGTGGCGTTCCTCAGATCGAAGTGACCTTCGATATCGATGCTAACGGTATCCTCAATGTGACTGCGAAGGATAAAGGGACAGGTAAAGAACAGTCTATTAGTATTACTGGGGCTTCTACCTTACCCGATACCGAAGTGGATCGCATGGTCCAAGAAGCTGAAGCAAACGCCAGCGCAGATAAGGAACGTCGGGAAAAAATTGACCGTAAGAACCAAGCTGACTCTTTAGTGTATCAAGCTGATAAACAACTGACTGAGTTAGGGGATAAGGTTCCTGAAGCTGATAAAACCAAAGCTGAAGGGTTGATCAAAGACCTCAAAGAAGCGATCGCCCAAGATGATGACGATAAGATCAAGTCCTTAACCGAAGAGTTACAACAAGTTCTCTACAGCATCGG
>JASJBX010000099.1 GCA_030066295.1 Crocosphaera sp. | reverse complement strand
ATTTTAGACCGTTTATACGGTTACACCCTCTCCCCCTTACTCTGGAAAAAAATTGCTTGGGGACTGTCCGCCGGACGGGTTCAATCGGTGGCCGTACGGTTATTAGTCCAACGGGAACGCGATCGCCTGGCCTTCCAGTCGGGGGGCTATTGGGACCTGAAAGCCTTACTAGAAAAAGAAAAAAGTCCCTTTGAAGCCAAGTTAATCACCCTAGGTGGCAAGAAAATCGCCACCGGGTCAGATTTTGACCCCAACACGGGAAAAATCGCTCAGGGACGCAAGGTGGTGCTGCTCAACGAACAAGAAGCCAACACCTTGAAAGAGCGATTAGACGGTAAAACCTGGACGGTTACCAAGAAAGAAGAAAAAGCCACCACCCGTAAACCCTATCCTCCCTTTACCACTTCCACCCTGCAACAAGAATCAAACCGTAAACTGGGCATATCGGCGCGAGATACCATGCGGATTGCCCAGAAACTCTACGAAGAAGGGTATATCACCTATATGCGGACGGATTCGGTTCATCTCTCCGATGAAGCCATTAAAGCAGCCAGAAGTTGCGTTCAAGAAAAATACGGTAAGGAATATTTAAGCCCGAAACCCCGTCAATACACCACCAAAAGTAAAGGGGCCCAAGAAGCCCACGAAGCCATACGTCCCGCCGGTAACCGCTTCCGGACTCCCCAAGAAACCGGGTTATCGGGGCAAGAATTTGCCCTCTATGACCTGATTTGGAAGCGTACCGTAGCTTGTCAGATGGCTAACGCCAAATTAACCCAAATTAGTGTTCTTTTAGACGTAGAAGACGCAGGGTTTCGGTCTTCGGGGAAACGCATCGATTTTCCTGGGTTTTTCCGCGCCTATGTGGAAGGGTCCGATGATCCCGATGCGGCCATCGAAAACCAAGAGGTGATCCTACCGCCTCTCCAAGAAGGAGATCATCCCGACTGTAAGGAATTGGATGTATTGGGCCACGAAACCCAACCCCCAGCCCGATATACAGAAGCTTCCCTGGTGAAAATGTTGGAAGGGGAAGGGGTGGGCCGGCCCAGTACCTACGCCAGTATTATCGGGACCATTCGCGATCGCGGTTACGCCCAAATGCGGAGTAAGGCGTTAGTTCCTACGTTTACGGCCTTTGCGGTGGTGAGTTTACTAGAACAACATTTCCCTGACTTGGTGGATACAAAATTTACCTCGAAAATGGAACAAACCCTCGACGAAATTGCCACCGGGGAGGCCCAATGGGTTCCCTATTTGCAAAAATTCTATTCAGGGGAAGAAGGGTTAGACACTCAGGTTAAGGTAAGGGTGGATCAAATCGATCCAGGGGTGGCGAAAGCCATTAATTTAGACAATTTAGACGCAACGGTGAAAATTGGCAAGTTTGGTCCTTATGTGGAAGTGTTGCAAGGGGAAGAGAAAATTACGGCTTCTATTCCTGCTGACTTAACCCCTTCTGATCTTGATCCTGAACAAGTTAACAAGTTATTAAAGCAGAAAACCGAAGGACCCGAAAAAGTTGGCTTACACCCAGAAACGGGCGAAGCGATCTATCTTTTAATTGGGAGTTACGGTCCTTATGTGCAGTTAGGGGAAGCCAGTGAGGAGAATAAAAAGCCAAAACGGGCCTCTTTACCCAAGGGAACCAAGGTGGAAGATGTCACCATCGAGATGGCGGTAGGATTATTGGCCTTACCCCGTTTATTGGGAACCCATCCTGAAACCGGGGCTAAAATTAAAGCCAGTTTGGGACGGTTTGGCCCTTATGTGGTGCATGATCAAGGGAAAGAGGGGAAAGATTATCGATCGCTAAAAAAGGAAGATGATGTCTTAACCGTGACGTTAGAAAGGGCCCTAGAATTGTTGGCCCAACCGAAAAAAGGACGGGGTGGAGGCCGCGCGAAGAAACCCTTAAAAGAGTTGGGGGTTCATCCTGAAGATCAAGAAGCGGTGAACGTTTACGAGGGTCCTTATGGTATTTACGTTAAACACGGGAAGGTTAACGCTGGTTTACCGGAAGGGGAAACTGTGGAAACCATTACCTTAGAAAAGGCTTTAGAGTTGTTAGCGGCCAAAGCTTCTACGAAGAAGAAAACTACCCGTAAAACCACCAGTAAGACTAAGAAAACGACAACAAAACGAACAACAAAGAGTAAGACAAGTACGGCTAAAAAAACAGATGCTTAAGTCTGATGGATGTTTGTATTTGTAGCAGTACAAAGACAGATTATGACCTTATTGTAAGGTGGGCATTGCCCACCCTACGAGGTTTTTTATTAAAGCGATGATTGCTCAAGTCAATACGACTTTTATCTAGATAGACGAGCATCAATATTTTTTAAAGTGCCAAAGTTTAACTAATCAAATTATTATGTTTACTCAACTTAAAAACAAAACAAATTCAAACATTATTTATCCAGACAGTGATGGCAAACCCATGGCCGATAATACACTTCAGTTTCGTTGGATTACTATGATAAAAGCTAATCTAGACTGGCTATTTACTGACGATAATAATGTATTTGTTGCTGGTGACTTACTATGGTATCCCATAGAAGGTGAGAATAAAAAAAGACTAGCACCCGATGTTATGGTGGTATTTGGTCGTCCCAAAGGAGAAAGAGGTTCTTATCAACAATGGAAAGAGGATAATATTGCTCCACAAGTGGTTTTTGAGATTCTTTCCCCAGGAAATACCCAGACAGAAATGAGCCGAAAACTATTATTTTATGAGCGTTATGGAGTAGAAGAATATTATATTTATGATCCTCATAAAAATGAACTCAGTGGACTTTTACGAGGAAAAGAAGGATTAGATATTATAGATAATATGAATGATTGGATTAGTCCCCGTTTAGGGATTCGTTTTGAAATAGCAGAACCTGAATTAAAATTATATTATCCTGATGGAGATAGCTTTAGTACCTACACAGAAGAAAGGAAAAAAGTCCAACAAGAAAAACAACGATCTGATAAATTAGCTGCTAAATTAAAAGAATTAGGAATTAACCCAGATGAACTATAAAATAATTTCAGTTCAAGGAACATTAAACACCAGTTTTGTAAGGCTGTAATCTTATGGGGAAGATATGGAAATTAAGATTATTCAAATATTTTTAGCTTCTTCGTCAGAATTGAAAGAAGATAGAGAACAATTTGAGATTTTTATCAATCGCAAAAATAAAGAATACATTTATAAAGGAATCTTTCTAGAATTGATAATTTGGGAGGATTTTATTGATGCTATGTCAGCAACAAGATTACAAGATGAATATAATAATGCAATTAAAGAATGTGATTTATTTATTAGTCTATTTGCGACTAAAGTCGGTCAATATACTGAAGAGGAGTTTGATACAGCTTTTGGTACATTTACACAAAATAATACCCCTCTAATTTATACGTATTTTAAAGACTCGCCAATTAACCTAAGTCGTATTACCTCTGAGATTAATACTTTACTTAATTTCAAAGCAAAGCTTAATAAACTAGGTCATTTTTATACAAATTATAACAATATTGAAGATTTAAAATTTCGGTTTAGCGAACAACTAAATAAAATATTGAACTCATTAGATTTGATGAATAGTTTTTCTAAACAATTAACCTTTAATACTTCTTTAGAACAGGACAAAAAATCATTTAAACAAGAAGTAGAAATTACTCAACAAGAATTAAATCAATATCAAACGGAAATTAATCAACTACAACAAAAATTAAACGAAAAAGAATCAATAATCATTGAACTACAAGAAAAAATACAACAGTTAGAAACTTCCGTGGAAAAAAACGCCACTCAAAATATAGAAATTGAAGCAGAAATAGAACTCAAAAGCGAAAAAGGGATTGACTATACAAAACTCCGTAACCTCCTCGCAGGAGGAAAATGGAAAGAAGCTAATCAAGAAACTGCTAAGGTTATGCTTCAAGTAGCTAACCGAGAGTCTGAAGGATACTTAACCGTTGAAGATATTGATCACTTTCCTAGTGAAGATTTACGAACTATTGATCAACTTTGGGTATATTATAGTAAAGGAAAATTTGGTTTTAGTGTTCAGAAAAAAATATATGTTGATCAATTGGGTGGAAAAAGAAATTATAATGAGACTATTTGGTTCAAGTTTTGCGATCGCATTGGTTGGAGGAAAAGCGGTAATTATCTGAGACCTTTAAACAATTTGAATTTCGATTTAGAAGACACCACACCTATAGGATATTACCCATTTTATATGGATATCTCAAACTCTCGTATAATAGAAAAGGGAAAAAGTAAGTCAACAGGACGCGAGTGTCTTATCGTGCTGTTTTCTCGTAAAGATTTATAACCTGTAACATATTCTCACACACTTAGTAAAAGGCAAAAGTGTGATTGATAATTATTCTTTTAAAAATTAAACATATTTAATTAAGTTTGAACTCATAAGTTAGATATTGTAAAATGTAAGATGAAGCTTAAAAAAGTTTACGAAAGATTAAAAATAAACCCTGAAACTTTAGCTAAGTTTTGTCAAAAAAATCAGATTAAAGAACTAGCTGTTTTTGGATCAATTTTAAGGGATGATTTTAATGAGAAGAGTGATCTTGATTTGTTAGTTTCTTATCAACTGACGGCTAAAAGAGGATTAATTCAAAAAATAAAGATGACAGAAACATTGAAATTATTATTTAAGCGTGATGTTGATTTAGTGAGCAAAAAAGCCATCGAAAATAGTCATAACTGGATACGTCGTCATAATATTTTAGATAGTGCAGGGGTGATTTATGTCAAGAGATAAAGAAACTTTAGTTGATATTATAATGGATTGAGATTATTTGCAATACATTCAAGGAGTTGATTATAATCAATTAATCTATCCTTCTATTACTATATTATTTCTGTCCATTTTTTGGCTTCAGTAAAACGACTTAAATGTTTAACATTTGTGGTAGCGACTACTAATCTTTGACCAGGATATTCTTGTTGAACTAATAGACAAGTTGCTCCAATAATAACATCTGCATCAATGTTATCAAGTTCAGCAGTCGGCAATCCTAAACGACGACTTTTTGCCCACAATTCTGCGGAATATCTAAGGATAATTGGACTAATAGGAAGAAAATCAATTAAGTCATGTAAGTCATCAAGTTTTTTGATTCCTTCTTCTTTTAATTGAGAATTAGCTGTCAGTAACGTTCCTCGTCTAACTTCATAATCACAAATATCTGAACTGATTATATGAACGTCTCTTGATAACCAAAAATAAAGCCATTCTTGACTGTTGATGACCTCTTCTCTTTTATTTGGAGAAGATAATAGTCCTAGAACTCCTGTATCAATAAAAATAATCATTCTTCGCTATAAAGCTTATAGTCTTTGGGTCGAAAACTGTCAATAATTTCTTTAACCTCTTCCCAATGTTCTTCTCTAGCTTTCATTTCTTCTTTGGTGATTTCTTCTGCTTTGGTTTCTTCGATCCATTTTTTGAGTTTTTCTATCGACTGTTTATTTTTTTCGAGTTGTTCCTCTGGAGTTTTTCCATAATGTTTCATGTAAGGTTCAAAAATACTTTGATGTTGTTTTGTTTGTTGTGTCATATTTATTTTCCCTATTTTACTAATGGTTATCCCCTTTTATCTTATATCAATTCTACAAAATAAGACTAAAGATACCTAATGATGTAGGGTTCAACAACCGTTGAACCCTACAAAAATGTGTCGTTCATAATCATTAATCAGGACTATATTACCGACCTAATGATTCTTTAAGCATATCAACTAAGCTAGTACCGCCCCAAATAGCGACCATAATAATAGAAGTAGAAAGAACAGCAGCTAAACAACAAATAACTAACCCACCTAAACTAATAAACCCATCGTCTTCTTGTAGGCCAAAAGCGGTTACAAAAATACCGATCGCAGGTAAGGTATTAGTGCCAGGAATAGGAATCATCATAGAAATTGACATTAACGCGATCGCAACACCGATAATAGTTCTGCCTGGAACACTGGTACAAATATAGCTCATTCTGGGACTAGTTAACGCTTCAATTCTCTGTAACCAAGGGTTTCCTTTCTTAACAAAAGATTGAACGGTTTTTAACTTCATAGACCCTTTCATCATCTTTTCAGGAAGCCAAGGAATTTTTGCCCCTGCGATGAGTTGAACAGCCAATAAAAACATCAAAATACCGAAAGGAATAGAATACCCCGGCGCAGGAACTGGTAAAGCAGAGGGTAAAGCCAAAATTACAAATAAAAAGCCAAACACCCGTTCCCCTGCTAACTCTAAAATATCGATTAATTTAATATCAGAAGAGCGTTCCTCTTGAAAAAAATAACGATTTAATTCAACAGACAACTTAGCCATAATAATTTTATTGAAATAGTTTAAAAAAAGTATGAAAATAGATAAAAAAAGGGGTGGGGTTGACCCACCCCAGACAAATCATGACGAACAAAAAGCCACAAAACTTGTGACTTTTACCCTATCGGATTAGGTTCCAACTGTCCAGGAATTGATGTACTCTTCTTGTTCGGGGGTTAAGGTATCAATTTCAATGCCCATCGCTTTGAGTTTGAGGCTGGCAATTTCTTGATCCAATTCTTTCGGAATGTTGTAGATACCGGGTTCTAACTTACCCTTATTTTGCACTAAATATTCACAAGCGAGGGCTTGGTTGGCGAAACTCATATCCATTACCGCGCTAGGGTGTCCTTCAGCCGCCGCTAAGTTGATTAAACGACCTTCTCCTAAGACAACAATGGCTTTACCATTGGGTAAGGTGTATTTTTGGGTAAAGTTGCGAACTTCCTTAACGTCAGTGGCCTTTGCCCCTAAAGCTTGTAAATCAATTTCAATATCGAAGTGACCGGAGTTACAAACCATGGCCCCGTCTTTCATCACTTCAAAATGTTCGGGACGAATCACGTGCTTGTTACCGGTTACAGTAACAAAAATATCTCCTTGCTTAGCTGCTTCAGCCATAGGCATGACGCGGAAACCATCCATCGCTGCTTCGATGGCTCTGACGGGGTCAATTTCTGTCACAATAACATTAGCACCGAGGCCACGGGCCCGCATGGCTACCCCTTTACCACACCAACCGTAACCGGCTACCACAGCCACTTTACCGGCGAGAAGAACGTTAGTCGCGCGAATAATACCATCAAGGGTAGATTGACCGGTTCCGTAGCGGTTATCGAAGAAATGCTTGGTGTCAGCATCGTTAACATTCATGGCGGGGAAAGTGAGAACCCCGTCCTTCAACATGGCAACCAGACGAACGATACCGGTGGTGGTTTCTTCGGTGGTACCTATGATGTCGTCCATCTGATGTTGACGCTCTTTGATTAAAGTTGCTACTACATCGCTTCCATCATCGATAATGATATTGGGACGGTGATCCAGGGCGGTTTGAACGTGACGGTGATAGGTCGCATTATCTTCCCCTTTGATCGCATAGACGGGAATACCATAATCAGCCACCAGACAAGCAGCCACATCGTCTTGAGTGGAAAGGGGGTTACTGGCGATCAGTAGGGCATCAGCACCGCCGGCTTTGAGGGCGATGGCTAAATTAGCGGTTTCGGTGGTAACGTGACAACAAGCGGTTAAACGAATGCCCTCGAAAGGCTTTTCTTTAGCAAACCGTTCTTGTAGTTGACGCAAAACGGGCATTTCGCGGGCAGCCCATTCGATGCGTTGTCTTCCTTGAGCAGCAAGATTTATATCTTTAATATCGTATTGAGGTTTTGTTGGAGTTGCAACCATATTGGAAATGATCCTTAATTAAAATTTATGTGCTAAAAGGCCAGTTTAACTTACTTTAAGAGTTTTTCGTTGTAATTACCAGCAAAAAAGGGGGAACCTTGTCCCCCTTTTTTTGTTCCCAAATTCTACATTAATGATGGTTTTGTACCCTTTCAATTAGCGATCGCACTTCTTGGGTGCCTTCGGAGGGTTCAAAGGAGAGGGGGAATTTTCCACTGCTTAACATTCGTAACCCTAGAGGAGCAAGAGAGAGTAACCCCTGTAAGTCTCTAAAATAATTCCCTACCACAAACACCCCAAATTTTCGTTCATCGAGCCAGCCGCCTTGTTTCACCAAGTCGATCAACACTTTACGGTGACGAATAGAGCGACTACTTTGGGCATCTTTGCGCTCTAAAATGTCTTGTTTAAGATAACTAATTTGGTCCATGGGGGCTACTTCCATGGGACAGACCGCATTACAATAATAGCAGCGTGTACAGCCCCAAACCCCTTGGGTTCCTTGGTTATAGGTTTCTAAACGGGCTTCTACTTCTGTGTCGCGGGAGTCCGCCACCATCCGTTGTGCTTTGGCTAAAGCATGGGGACCGACAAATTCAGGGTTGACGGTCAAGGCGTTACATTGAGAATAACAGGCTCCACACATAATGCAGTTGCCCGTTTGATCTAACTGCGATCGCTCTTCGGGAGTCTGTAAAAATTCCCGCTCAGGAATTTTGCGTCCTTGGGTACTGACATAAGGATCAACCTCTTGTAGTTTATCCCAAAAACCCGCCATATCCACCACCAAATCTTTGATCACTGGCATATTTCCCAAGGGTGCAATGATGATGGTGGGTAAGTCTCCGTTATCAACAGCAGCGGCCATTTCCAACTCTTGTCCGACGTTTTGTTTGCAGGCCAACGCCGAACGACCATTAATTTTCATGCCACAACTGCCACAGATGGTATTGCGACAATTTTTCCGAAAGGCTAAACTGCCGTCTTGTTCCCATTTTATTCGATTCAAACATTCTAAGATGGTATTGCCAGGCTGAACCTCTAATTGATAAGTCTGTAGCTGAGGACTTTGATGGGGCTTTTGTCGCCAAACTTTAAACAATACTTCCATGGGAACATAACAAAATGGATAGGCCTATTCTATCCTATCTTGTTCCTGGGAGTTCTTGGTCAAAAGTCTCACAGCAGTTCTCATCTCAAGAGATTAACGATCAAAATCAAAATTCTCCCCTATTATTCACTGACCTGAGTTCGATATAAGGAAATTTATAGACAACTGGTCAAAATCAAGGGTCTTGAACCCTGATTATCTCATGGAAAAAACTCCAACTCCGAACTCAGGTCACTGAGCTTGTTGATAGCAGTTTTCATCTCAACAAACTAACGATCTCAGTAAACATTCCCCCCACACTCCCCACCCTCAACTTCACTCGAATTATCTTCAGCAAACCCTCTTGGATGAAGGTTTTGAGCTTATGCTCCCTGAACTTTCCCCCGTTTCTTTTAAGGTTCGACAACCGCAACCTCAGAGGAGATAGGCGAGGAATTTGTCGCGGTTTAACCAGGCTCGAAGAAATTTCATCCGTTAAACTCCCTGTTATCAACTTCATAATTCTTGAAATTTTTTTGGTTTACTTTAGGAATTTAACGCTATATTTTTGATATGATCAATAATGATCTAAATAACCTAGTCATCATTGAAAGAAAATCAAAGGACATTGATAAAATTATGGCTGATACCGTTGATCCAAATCCTACTCCCTTAACTGGGAAAGCCTTACTTCAAGAACTAAAACAGTTATCCGATAAGCCTCGCCGAGAAACAGCTAAAAAATGTGGCTATTACTCAGTGACAAAAGACGGACAAGTTCGTGTTAACTTAACGGACTTTTATGATGCGGTTCTTGCCGCCAAAGGCGTTCCTCTACAACCAGGGTCTACTAAAGATGGGCGTGGTCGTGAACCTACCTTCCGAGTCAGTGTTCACAAGAATGGTCAGATTGTCATTGGTTCCACCTATACTGAGCAGATGGGATTGAAACCAGGGGACGAATTTGAGATTAAATTAGGCTACAAGCATATCCATCTTAAACAGGTTGGTGCTGATGAGGAAGAAGCAGCTTAAAGGCTGTTGATTGTCGGTCAAACATGGGACTAAAATCGCTAAAACCAAGTCAAAAAGAAAGGTTAAGCTTTTGCCCTTTCTCTGTTAGATCAGACAAAGGTAAAAGCGATAATTCCCATAAAATAAATGTCGGTTACATTATGAGACGGAACCTCAAAAAGCAATATGTTATGGTCAGATAAGAAGTTGCTGGCTGAGCCGTCGTCATAATGTCATTGATAAGCGTCAAAAATGGTTTCCCTATCTCCCCAGATCAGAGCATCAGGGAAGTATTTTCGCCTTCCCATTTGCCTATTTGGTTGAACCGTTTCCAGGACTTTCCTAGTGAGAGCAAAATCGGTCTTTTCTTATTAATATGGTTAGCCCTGTGGCTACCCATAGCTGTTTTGTTGGGTAAAAAGCTGAACTGGAAACCCTTTCAACCCTTAGAAGCCGAACAAAAGATCCCCTTATTAGTCCCTTTGTACCTCTTGGTTCCCTGGTTAGGGTGGTTGACGCTGATCATTGAGGGAACCTCATTATCTGACTATGGGTTATCTTGGGGATGGGATCTCCTGATTTCTCTTGGTATAGGGCTTCTGTTGGGGTTAGGGGGGTTAATCGTTGTTTTTACCCTCGAAGGGGGGTTAGGCTGGTTAAAATGGCAAGGTGAGAACCTCAAGGAACTGGGGAAGGTTGTCCTGCCCATTTTTGTCCTAGCGATGTGGATTGGTATCACCGAAGAATTTGTTTTTCGGGGGATTTTTCAAACCATTTTAGAAGCAGATTACGATCCCTGGATGAGTGGGATTGTTATTAGTAGTATTTTTGCCCTTCTCCATTTGCTCTGGGAAAGACAAACCACCTTACCCCAGTTACCCGGACTGTGGTTAATGGGAATGGTATTGGTGATGGCCAGATGGGTTGATGGGGGAAGTTTAGGGTTAGCCTGGGGACTTCATGGGGGTTGGGTATGGGGGTTAGCCTCTTTAGATGCTGCTGACATGATTTCCTACACAGACAAAGCAAAAGACTGGATGATTGGCATTTATCAGCAACCCTTGGCAGGAATAATGGGGATTTTGTGTTTATTGGGTACGGGTGGTGTTTTATGGTTTTGGAGTTAAAAATATAGCTATAGCAGTACAAAAATTAGTTAACCCTTTCATTCCCGCTTCAAAGGGGAAGTTCATAGAGGACTATTGTAACTATCTGCGTAAATGCTGTATTTTGTTCAGAAAAGAGTTTTGATATTTGATCAGTCCCATCGCTTCATATCCACTAGAAATTGCTCCCATTGATACTAAACCAATAGATAATAGTCCCATCGTTACTGTACCAAAAGAGATTAACCCCATGGGAACAATCCCTATAGAAATCACTCCCATGGGAACAATTCCTATAGAAATAATTCCCATGGGAACAATTCCTATAGAAAATAAGGGTAATCCCATAGAGTTATGGTTATGGTGATGAGAATAAGTGAGAGACGGAGAAAATAAATGACTAAGATGATCAATATTTATCGGATAATTAACAGTGACTAAAACTAAAATTAAAATGAGACTTAAAACGGTTATAATTAAAAAAATATTGACCATTGGTTGGCGGTAATTAATTAATAACAAGTTGGGAATGTGTTGCTGCTTACTTGTGATTTGATTAGTCGTATCTGTTTCTTGAAGTTGCTGGATCATTTGAGTGTTCATTGTTTTAAGTTGCGGGGATAACATTGGTAGATGATTTCAGTATTCCCTTTAATTTCTTAAAATTAACATTAGGTAAAATTGCAATCTCAGTAGATCGAAAACTTACTGGTAAAAGGCTGCAAGGGAGCTTCTTTGCAAGGGAGCGGGGAGAGTTTTTTGAGTTAAATACAAGCAAATAACCATGTTTTAGGGATTTATTGTGTCTTTAAAAGTTTTAATCTCAATAATCATAACTTTTAAATCAATTTAGTTCTATTTTTATCTCCCCTGCTCC
>JASJBX010000098.1 GCA_030066295.1 Crocosphaera sp. | reverse complement strand
AGGATTAAGTAGGTTGGGGCGCAGCCAAACATACGCTTCAGGAGAGATTCCCTCTTGGTTGGTTGGAGAAATCCTGTCGGCTAAAGGAAACTCGTTGAATGAAGAATCCCCTCGCCTTTAGGCAGGGGCGAACGTCAAGTTATTACTCTCATCAGTAGTGCTATAATATCGAATCCCTAACCATATGGGAGTAGGAAGAACAATTCTGATTATTTTTGTTTGTTGGTTATTATTTTTTCTACCCAAATGTTAGGTAAGCTCAATTAAGTCAGTCAGTTATCAAAAAAAGTATGTCAAGATTATTGGGATTAACTGTTATTAGCTTTCTCACAGTTCAAAGTAGTTTGATGATCACTTCGGTCGCCAATGCACAACAACCTTTATATTTAGCTTATCCTCCTAACAATCATAAAACCACTGCGGATAAAATTTTTTTAATTGGAACTGCTTCCCCTCAAGGCAATGTTATTATTAATGGACAAACCATACAACGCAGTCAACAGGGACATTTTGCTCCCTCTTTTTCCTTAAAATTAGGGGTTAATCGCTTTGTTTTACGCCATAATAATAAAACGATTAATGTTACTGTTACTCGTAATTCTGTGACTCCTAATCTTCCCCAAGGTGGTGGGTTTGCTGATACTTCTCTCACCCCCAGTCAATCTATTTCTGTTTTACCCAATACACCGGTTTGTTTTAGTGCGATCGCTTCTCCTAATGCTCAAGTTTCGGTTAATATTGCCAATCAAACGATTCCCCTATTACCTCAAGATGAATGGGTAAAACTTCCTGCCAATTCTGCTATTTTAACGGATTCTAACGAACCAATTATTAACTCAGTTACCCAATATCAAGGTTGTCGGAAATTTAAGCAAATGGGTAATTTAGGAAGACCTAATTTTCAACTAAAATTAAACAATCAAACCATTACCCAAAGAGGTCAAGGAACGGTTAATATTCTCAATCCCAATCAATTAAAAATTGTGGAAGTTATCGCTGATGCGGGTGTGTCAAGAACAGGTCCGAGTACAAACTATTCCCGCTTAACACCTCTACCAAAAGGAACTATAGTATCAGTTATTGGTCAAGAAGGTGAGTGGTTACAACTTGATTATGGTGGCTGGATAAAGGCAAACGAAACGAGAAATATTCCTAATTTATCTTCAGCTAAAGCAATCATTAAAAGTGCAAAATTTGAGAGAAATAATACAGAAACTCAGGTTACTTTTCCCCTGACGTTACCGGTTCCTGTTTCTGTTAACCAAATGGGGAATAAAATTGTATTAACTTTGTACAATACCACGGCTCAAACTGATACTATTAAATTAGAATATGAACCCTTAATTAAAAGTTTTTATTGGCAACAATTCAGTCCTGACAAAATTGAATATTATTTTGAATTAAATCAAGATCAACAGTGGGGATATGATCTAAACTATGAAGGCACTAATTTGATTTTTACCCTACGTCATCCCCCTAAAATTGAGAGTCAAAATAGTCAGCCTTTAAAAGATGTTAAAATCCTTTTAGATCCCGGTCACGGAGGGAATGAATGGGGGGCAAAAGGACCCAATGGTTATCCAGAAAAGTCTGTTAATTTGGTGATTTCTAAGTTATTAAAACAAGAATTATTAAAGCGTGGGGCAACGGTTTATATGACAAGAGAAACAGACAAAAATGTTTCTTTGCAAGACAGGGTTAAGATGATCAATGAGGTTAAACCGGCTATTGCTTTATCAGTTCATTATAACGCTTTACCTGATAACGGGGATGCCATTAATACCGCAGGAATTGGAATGTTTTGGTATCATCCCCAAGCAGAAGATTTATCCAAATTTTTACACGATTATTTAGTAGAAAAAGGGAACCGTCCCTCCTATGGAGTCTTCTGGAATAATTTAGCGTTAACCCGTCCCCATACGGCACCTTCTGTCTTATTAGAATTAGGATTTATGATCAATCCTACAGAGTTTGAATGGGTAACCAATACACAACAACAGAAAAATTTAGCAGCAACTTTAGCCAATGGAATTACCGAATGGTTTAAGCAAAAACAATAATTATTATTGTCTTAAAAATCCCTAAATCGGTGAAACTAGCACTATCTCTAGTAAAGTTGATATACTAGAGATAGACTTGCAGCTTACTGAACCCTTAAAACATGAATAGAGTTGATTATCTTCGGATTAGTTTAATTGATCGCTGTAACTTTCGCTGTCAATATTGTATGCCAGAAGGAACAGAATTAGACTATATTTTACGTCAAGAATTACTCACTCATGAAGAAATTATTACCCTTTTAAAAGAGGTATTCATCCCTTTAGGATTTTCTAAATTTCGGTTAACAGGGGGAGAACCTTTATTACGGCCTGGTATTGTTGATTTAGTCAAAGATATTGCTTCATTATCAGCAACAGAAGACCTATCTTTGACCACTAATGGTTTCTTATTACCATCCTTAGCAGAAGATTTATATAACGCAGGATTAAAGCGTATTAATATTAGTTTAGATTCCTTAAATCCAGACACTTTTAAAACAATTATTGGTCATCAAAAAGCCGATTTATGGCAGCAAACATGGTCAGGAATTCAAACTGCTTACCAAGTTGGTTTTGACCCCTTAAAGTTGAATATTGTGGTGATTCCTGGGGTCAATGAAAGTGAAATTGAAGCGTTAGCAGAACTGAGCATTAAGAAAAATTGGCACATTCGTTTTATTGAATTTATGCCAATAGGAAACCCTGAATTATTTAAAGATCGCGCTTGGGTTCCTTCTGAAGAAATAAGAGAAAAAATAAGAGAAAAATGGGGATTAATAGAGAGTAATATTAAAGGAAATGGACCGGCAGATGTGTTTAAAATTCCTGGTGCAAAAGGGACGTTAGGGTTTATTAGTCAGATGTCCGAATGTTTCTGCGATCGTTGTAATAGAATGCGTTTATCTGCGGATGGTTTATTACGGCCTTGTTTACTCAATGAAACGGGACAAATTGATTTAAAAACCTTATTAAGACATGGAGTTCAAACAATAGAAATAAAAGAAAAAGTTGCTCATTTATTAAACATTAAACCTGAGATTAATTATAAACAAAGAGACTCAGGAAATGACACAGGAATTTATCAGCGTACCATGTCACAAATTGGAGGATAAACCCTTATGGTTTTATTAATTAAATAACTGTTTTAATAAATCATCACGACTCAAATGAAAATGTTGACAAACTTCTCTCAAAATAGCATTTAAGGTTCCTATTTTGATTGGGTTATGAGCAGGTATTGTTATATTATGTTCTCCTTTTTCTTGAGTGGTTAATCTAATATGACTACCGGTTTGACGAGTGACTCCATAACCTAATTTAGACAACGCTTTTATTAAATCATCACTTGATAAATCTCTCGGTAGTTTCATAGAGCAAAAACCTCATCTCTAACGATATGTAAACGAATAATCGTAGGATAATTTTCAGGATTATCATAATGACAAGTAATAGCATCTTTAATCATTTCTTTTAACGTATTCATATCATCTGCTTGAGTAATAATTGATTCCCCCAAAGCTGTCGCTGTATAACCCCCTTCTGGATCTTCTTCAACTAGAAAAATAATTTCTTTGGTATTGTTTAAAGTCATTTGAGTTTCCTTTCTGACATTAATTGATAGACATTCTAAGCCAAGTTTAACATAAAGTAATTTTCTGAACCCTGAACTCACATTACTTTTTGTTGTACCCACATTTTAACTAAGGGAATTTCAAAATAATATTGATGATCTTTTTCCTCAAGAATATGATGTCGTAACATATACTGTAATGCTGCTTCGGTGATGTTATTTCTATCTGTGTTTAATTGTTCTTCTTTAGCTAAGTTCAATAGCAAAGTTTGTCCTGCTAAAATTTCAGCTTTCGACTTACCAGTAAACTCTGTCCAAATATTGGTAAAGTAGGGTTCACCTTTAATAAAACTGTCTTCAATGGCAGCTTGTAATAGTTCTGGGGTAATAGTATCGGTGTGATGAAGATTCGCTTGAGTGACCATTGCTGCACCTAACAGTTGCAATAAATAAGGTTGACAACGGGTGAGTTTCAAGACTTCTTCTACAATACCTTCATCGTAACGCAAGGTAAATTTTGGATCGGGATCAAGCAATAATTCTCTCGCTTCCTCTGGTTCAAGATAAAGCATTTCAATGGGAACCACACTGATAAAATAACTACTCCAGTTTGGTCCTATTTCATCGAGGGTTTTGACACCAGAAAAGAGAAACCCTAATTGATCATAATGTTGAATCAAATGACGCAGTTCATCAAACAATTTTAAGCTTATTTGTCCTTCATTAATAGCGGTGCCAATCTTCTCAAATTCATCTAAATTAAGTAAGAGTTGTCTGTCTTCTAGTTTCTCCAATGCTTCACCCAACCAGTCTTCCAAAACAGTGTAAGGACTCTCTTTAAACTGGTTACGCTGGGGAGGTTTAGGCAACAAAACCCCTTGAGCTTTGCTATCTTTATACATAGTACGGACTAAACCCTGACAAAAGTCCGCTTCACTGGTGGTAATGGCCGCGCTTTGCATATCCAGAAATACAGGCAATACGTCACTGGGAAAGAGACGGGGAAGATTATATAAAAAAGAGGTTTTGCCACAGCGACGGGGCCCGTAAAGAATGAGGGTGGGGTGATCGCTATTTAAAATACGGCGTACAATATCATCAGCGAACTTGCGACGACCTTTAAATAAGTAATCACGGTTTAAACGCACAGGGTTGCCAAACTGAAAGGGGTTGAGTTGTTCCCCTTGGGACTGTTTTTGTTGTTCTTCCAGTTCAAGTTCAATGACTCGTTGCCATCTGGTTATGACAGGTTGCCAGCGTTTGATCTCAGGGGGTTTCAGTCCCAGTCCTGGCAGTTGGTTAGATAGTATCGCTAACCTGTCTAAAACGCGCTCTAAGCCCCGTTCTCGTAATGCTGCGTTGCTGGCCTCAAGGGCTGCTTCAATATCCCTGGCAACCCCTTGTAAGCGGGGTAAGATGATAGAAATTTCTGCCTTAATATAGGGTGAAAGTTCTGGTGAAGGGGCGTTTTCTTGTTCGCCGTCTGATTCATAGAAGGTGGGAACGAGTAACGGTAATAAAGGATGGTCTGGTTTGGTAATAGAGACCAGTTCAGTTAAGGTTTTGACGCTGGTTAATTGATCGGTAATAATTTGAGGTAACGCTTGTTTAATAGTGCTTTGGAAACCAGGTAAGGGTTGGGTTTGCATTTGCGTGAAGGTTTCCATTGCTGCTGAAACATCGGTACGGAAGGCGGCGGCTAAAATGCGATCATGATTCGGTAAAGGTAGCCAGAGTAACTCTGTGGTATGAGGAGGAAGTAGTTTTAAACTTCGTAAGGGTTTGAGGCTAAAACGTTGAATGAAAGAGAGTGATGGGAAGAGACTGATGGATGTTGAGAGTAAATAGTCTGGGAAGATTCGATAATAAAAAATTAATGTGATGGGAATGGTTGACAGTGAGTTGAAACCAAGATTTTCAAAGCTAAGGAGAGTAAGATATCCTGCTGTGATGATGCCTAGCCATTTTTTTTGTTCTGATGCAAATTTAAAAGCGATTAAGATGCAAACAAAGATTAACAGAGGCAAAGGCAAACTAGCAACTCCCGCCACGACTCCCGCCACGACTCCCGCCACTCCTCCCGCCACGACGACCATATCATCATCAGTTTTCAGTTCATCTTTGCCAATGAAGAACCAAAAGACTGACCATGCACTGGCGAATAAAACAAACGGCCAGTTTTCAGTGGCTAACCAACTTCCCACAAAAAAGCTGACTGTTCCACCAACAACAAAGATAGTGCGGGATAAAAAAAGACGGTTTCTTTGTAAAAGCCAGAATGTCAACACATTGGTAATGATTAAACACACTGTTCCGACTATTAGACCCACTGCTATTTGAGATAAAGGGGGTAGAATATTTAGTGCTTCATTTAATCCTGTTAACCAAAAATTAGGTTGTTGCAAATAAACGATTAACCATATTAAAGGAACAGGTAAACCATAGGATAAAAACCAAACACTAGCACTATAAGCTGTTAGTAAGACAAGAGGTATCTGTAACCAATCTATTCCTTGACCTTGGATAGCAATATTAATGATGAGAGGAAGACTTAGACACAGTAATAATAGAAAGTATTGAGCAACAAAGCGAAAGTTAAAACGGGATAAAAGTATATCTAAAGAAGTAGTATCTGGTCTTTTTCCGTCTTTCTCTTCAGCAGGACACCATTCATTCATACGCTGTTGAAGCTTGGAAGGACAAAACATTGCCCAATAAAATAATTCCCAAGTTTCGCGCAGAAAACGATTCATAGAATGTTTATAAATAAAAGATTTAAGTAGGGTGGGTTAGACGGCTATCATTTAGGCTATCACAAGAATATAAGAATCCGTCGTAACCCACCATTTAGAGATTGCTTCGGAGGATTTTTAGTAAGTATCAAAGGTTAATGTTACTTTTCCCCCTCGCAATGACAGTTTAAGTCTCTATCTTGTCATTCGCTGTTTACATCTAAGGTTAAAATGTTTGAGGGCATATCGACAATTAATCGCCCATTTTTTAGCCACTGACGACCCATTAATATGTCTGTGATACCTTCTCCAGTATGGACAGGAATATCAAACTCTTGTCCGTCTATTCGCACTTTGCCCATGTAGACATCAAACTCTGCATATCCCCTTGCTGTTAACATTAATTCGCTATTCAGATAAAGCCAACCAAGTCCCTCTAAGTCCTGTTCATCAATTGCAAGCCAATCTGAGAAACCTGTATCTAGCATGGCATCAACTTCTAGTGCTATTCCTTCCCCCGTAATTAATTCTATGGTAAAAAGTAACTCGTCTCCATTCCCAAATGTACCTTGAATCATATCGTACCAGAAACCCCTGTTTCATTAATTTGGAAGAGAAACGTTTTAGTATTAGGGTAAGTTTGGGGTATCTTCTTCAGAAGCGTCATTTTATCTTGGTCAATGATATAGCTACCACTGTTGGGTTCAATGACTATGTACCAATTATAGTGAGTCTTAATTAACTCAGGTTGAAGACGGTTAAAAATTGCTTGGCAACGCTGGCGATGTTCTACTATTTCCGTTTTCCACTGATCAAGTTTTTCTTGTGACCATTGATTTTCAGGAAATATTCTTTTCGTAGGAACCTTCGGAGTTAATTTTGTTTCAGTCATAATCATTTTCCTGATTAATATCTTTAATTGTCATTGCGAGGGAACAATAATATATCTATAACTAAGCTTATTCTAACTTAAATTATCATAACTGACTAAAATATCATCAAAATAAAGTATTAAACTACGAGACATAAATAGCATCCTTTTCTACTGATTTAAGCAGTTGAGGCTTTAACATTTTCCTACTAACTAAATCAACAGATAAACCTAAACTATCTTCTAAGAAAAACTTTAAATCCATATAGTTATCAAAGGTAACGACCCCTTCAAATTCTACCAATAAATCAAGATCACTATTAATATTTGCTTCATCTCTGGCAAAAGAACCAAATAAAGCTAATGACGTTACTCCATAACTTTTAATTACCGTTGAATTTTGCTTTAAAAAGTTAATTAAATCCTCATATCAATAATAGCTGCACTGGGAACCGCTAACCCTGCAACCCCTGCATAATACCGTAAAGCATAACGTTCAACTTCGGTTAAATCTTGCCATAGTTCCTGAAATCTCGGTGTTGCTTGGAAAATAAACTCTTTTTTCGCTTGTTCATCATCCCCATATTGCCACCATAATGAGGCTGCCATTTGTACATAATAAGGCAACCCACCGGCTAACTCATCAATCCATGATAAGGGTGCAAAATCATTATTAAAGCCATTTTCTACTAAATTATGCCAAGCTTCTGTTTCTAATGCACCGAGAATAGTGGTACTGAAAATATTGCCAAAGGGAGAGGTTAAACTCAACGGTTGATACAGTTCGCTGATAGGCCGTTTACTCGCAATAACCATCGTTAAAAGACCAGCAGACGCTTTAGAACGCCAATCTTCCCCCCAGTTTTGAAATGCTTCCAGTCGCCGACTAATGGCTTCAAATTCGTCTAACATAACAATCAAACGATATTCTTGGTCAACCAATTCCTGTAAGCTATCTTCTACCTCAAAAGGGTCGTCATTATCTTCCCGTGACCAAGGTTCTTCCCCTATCTGCTTTTTTATCCCCCGTCTCAGTCCCTCTCTAATACCTTCTGGACTGTGAAACTTCCCGTTACTGAGGTCTAGCGCGATGATTAAGGGGTGTTGTTCAGGTTGAAAAAATGCTTCTGGACGTTCCTTAATATAGCGCAATAGGGAGGTTTTTCCATTGCGCCTTAATCCTACAATATTAATGCACTCAGGACTAATTCCCCCAATTCGGCTTTTTAGGTCTAAAATAGCTTCTTGTCGCCCATAAAAGCGTTCAGGTGGCACAGGTGAGCCAAATTGAAAGGGGTTGATATCTCTAGACTGTTGTTGTTGATGAAAGCGTTGATTCAGTTCTGCTATGTCTGGAAATTGTTCTAAAATAACTTGAGTAGCAACAGCGCGTCCCCCTAAATCACTACTGGTATCACGGGAAATATTGACCATTCCACACACTTTTCCCGTCCCTAAATTAAGTAAAGGGGAACCACTAAACCCATCAATAAGTTGTCCTTGTTTTAACTTATAACGTAGAACATTTTTCTTAAAACTTTCCCCCTCATATTTAAAAGTTGCTGAGTCTCCCTCTGGATAATCGACTTCTACACTTTTGGGATAACCAAAAATGTATAAATCTTGATTAATTTTTGGTTCTCTTTCATCGAGATTAACAAAACAATGTTGAGGAATGTCACCCGCTAATTGTAGCAATGCCAAATCAAGGGGATATCCTAATAATTTCTCAATCTTAGCTTGATAAGTTTTATTATTAGCTTTCCAGAAAACATTAATTAGGTTATCCTCTGCATATTCTACAACATGAGCGCAAGTTAAAATGAATCCCGAAGCAACAAAAAAACCCGTACCCTGACTCTCACCATAGTTTAAACGGACGGTACATTCTTGTAAAGATTTTTCAGCATTCATAGGCTAATTTTACTTTTCTATAGGCTTAATTTTCAACTATGTAATAATATTAAACTTTTGACTTCTAACTTTTGCCTTTTGACTTCATCACTCTCCCCATTCCATGGTAATTTCTAAATTAGCTTTACCTGTTCCTTTAACAATTAAAGCTGTTAATTCTCCACTTTCAACAGCAATTTCTAAGCCAAAGGTAACACTAAATTTATCAGGTTTAACTTCTTGTTTTACTTCTTTTAATGTTTCTGCGACATCACTAGCAATGGATTTAATAATACTGGTTGCTTTCTTAAACACTCTTGTTTCTGCGGATACGGGTTGTTCACCCAGTTGGGTAACTTCAACTTTGATGGTTTCCCCATCTGATAGTTTTAACGGAATAATTTTCTGAGATGCCATTGTTTTGCTCTATTTTTTGACTATTCAAAAATTATACAATATTTTAAGGAACTCAATACTATTCATTTGCCTATTAATGATAACTTTCTTGAATTAATTTTTATAACTTAGTAATGCTCTAGTAGAAAAAGTTAAGTACAATAATATTTATGTAACATTCTCTAGAGAAAATATCGTCATGCAATTATTAAAACATTTGACTGCTAATAATATTAAGCTTAATCCTTATCCATTTATTCGTGAGTTATCTATGGAAGCATACCTAATAGAAAATGAAAGTGTTTTGCTATTAGACAATGATGATTTCTCAGAGATTGAAATTATTGACGTAGAGTTGACATTAAAAGATGGGAGAAAAAGTAAGCAGACTGATGGAAGAATTGACATACTTGCTGTTTATAGTCAAGAAACTTATGCGATTATAGAACTGAAGCTTGGTGAATTAACCGAAACTCATTTAAAGCAATTAGAAGATTATTTAAAACAAAAAAATCAACTGTTAAAACATATAGAAAATAGGATAACTAATGATCAAGAAAGTAAATGGATTGGTGTCTTAGTTGGTAGTAGTATTGACCCATTATTAGAGAAACAAATAAAAGATGGTTACTTAATTCATGACTATATTCCTGTTGCTGCTTTAACGGTTAATCGATATCGTGGAGAAGATAACCAAATTTATGTATTAACTGAAACTTACTTTAAAAATGTTAGTCGTAATTATGATAGAACTAAATATAAATTTAAAGATAATATATATGGTAAAAATCGTCTCGTTTTAGCTGTAGTTAAAGATTATGTAGAAAATCATCCTAATATTCAATATTCAGAATTAAAAACTGCTTTTCCCGACAATCTACAAGGCTCAAAATTTGGTGTTATTTTAACGTTAGAAGAAGCTAAAAAAATTCAAGAAACAACAGGTTATAAAAGACACTTTATCAAAGATGAGCAAGTTATTAACCTTGCTAATAATCTAAAAATAGCCGTTTCTACCCAATGGGGAATAGGAAATATTCATAATTTTATACAAACTGCTAAAAAATTAGGGTTTAAAATTGAGCCAGTCTCAACAAACTAAAGATAGTTTAACTATTGAATTTTTTCCGAACTCGTACCAATTAAAAATAATAAGGCCATTCTCACAGCAATACCACTGGTAACTTGTTGTTGAATTAAACTAAAATTAGGATCATCCATCAATTCTGAACTAATTTCTACCCCACGGTTAACCGGTCCAGGATGTAATATTTTTACGCCAGAATCACACAATTCTAAACGATCATGAGTAATACCATATTGTTGATGATATTCCCTTAAACTGGGTAATAAATAATCGGTCATGCGTTCTTTTTGCAGACGTAAAGTCATAACAAAATCAGCCTTTTCTAACGCTGGTTTCAGTTTCCAATGGACAAATAATTTCCCCTCATGGGACTCATTTTCCATCCCTTTAAACCATTCCGGAACTAATGTGGGGGGACCCACTAAATGGACATCTGCGCCGGCTGCGGTTAAACTCCAAATATTAGAACGGGCCACCCGTGAATGTAAAATGTCTCCAACAATGGCTATTTTTTTCCCTTTTAATAATGCTATGTTTGGGTTATCAAAATTCAATAAACAACACAACGTAAATAAATCCAATAATCCTTGAGAGGGGTGTTCGTGTTGTCCGTCCCCCGCGTTAAGAATACTAACCCCAGTGTGCAGACGATCCATTTCCCGTGCGATCGCGTGGGGGACTCCTGCTTGTTTATGACGGATGACCATGAGGTTTGTTCCCATGGCCAGATAGGTTTTAGCGGTGTCTAAAATGGTTTCTCCTTTCGTCAGAGAAGAGGTTCCAGGGGCAAAGTTTAAAATATCAGCAGACAGACGTTTTGCTGCGAGTTCAAAGCTGCTACGGGTACGGGTAGAGGGTTCAAAAAACATATTGGTTACCACTACCCCTTGCAAGGCCGGAACTTTTTTGGTCCGACTTGATAAGACTTCACGGAAACTTGAAGCGGTTTCTAGTAGGATATCATACTCCTCCAGTGTCCAATCTTTTAACCCTAAAACATGATGGCGAGTCCAAGTCATAAAATAGTCCTAATAGCTATGTTTTGCTGTAAAATATTGGTAAAAATAAGGAGTAATAAGATAACTAAGTTAGAAGTCATCTTACCATACTATTCTAACCCAAATAGTTGCTTAACTTATCCCTTAAATTACTTATTTTCCCGTCGATACCAAGCCCGAACTAACCTTAATTCATTATAACTATAATCATCTCCTAAATGATTTTTTAGAGGGGTTAATGACCCATCACCAATGGTTTGAATACATTTAATAATCATGGCTTTTTTCTCTTCTGAAATAAAGGGATCAATATCAATGGGTTGATTCATTTCGATTAATTCAGCAATATGTCCATAAATAGTGGATTGTTTTAAGTTTCTTCTTTCCGCAATTTCTGGAATGGTTAACCCTTGTTGATACAATTGTAAGGTAATCATATTACTGGAAGTGGGTAAAGGTGTCGGTAAACTTTGCTGCTGACAAAATTCTCTAATAACAGAGACAAAACTATCACCATATTGTTGTGTCTTATAAGCAGTTACTCCAGAAATCTTTTGAAATGCTTCAATAGTTTGGGGTTTAATTTGTGCCATTAATCTTAAACTAGAATCGGCAAAAACAACATAGGGTGCAATACGATTTTGATCGGCTAAATGTTTTCGTAACTGTCTTAATTTATCCAGTAATAAATCGCTTTCTGCTTTTCTAGGATTATAATCATTTAATGCTTTCGAGGTTAAAGATTCTGTGATAGCAATTTCTACTTTTCTCTCGTTCCTAAAGATTTCCCAACTATACTTATTCAATTTTAAAACAGGAAATCCGTCGGTGGTTTCATTAACAAAACCTTGATGAATTAAAGAACGTCCTAACATCTTCCATTCTGCCACACTTCTCTCTTTACCAATGCCATAAGTGGACAATAAATGGTGTCCATATCTTTCAATTTTTTTCTTTTTAGATCCCCTTAAAACATCGATAATATGACTCATGCCAAACCTTTCCTGGCAACGGGCAACACAGGATAGAAATTTTTGCGCTTCAATGGTCCAATCTTCAATGGGTTTCGGATATTTACAGTTATCACAATTATCACAATTTCCCTTATATTGCTGTCCAAAGTATCTTAAAATAATACTTCGTCTGCATTCTGTTCCTTCGGCATAATCTACCACTTGTCTTAACTGTTGACGAGCTACTTTTTGCTCTTTTTCATCACTTTTTTGGTCAATAAAATATTCAATTCTTTTTAAATCTCCAAAGCTCAAAAATAAAGCACAATTAGCCGGTTCCCCATCCCTTCCAGCACGACCTGATTCTTGATAATAACTTTCTAAGTTTCTCGGTAAATCATAATGGACAACAAAACGAACATCCGGTTTATTTATGCCCATTCCAAAGGCAACAGTTGCCACAATAATTCTCGCATCATCTCGAATAAACCGAGTTTGATTAATCGATCTTTCATTATCGTACATTCCAGCATGATAGGGTAACGCATCAATTCCGTCTTGTTGTAGTCTAAAAGCAACCGTTTCAACATTTTTACGACTTAAACAATAAATAATGCCTGATCCTTCTTGACTTCGCACATAGTTTAATAATTGAGTGTAACTTCTTCTTGATTTTGGCTGCACTTCATAATATAAATTAGGACGATCAAAACTAGCAAGATGAATAAAGGGATTTTTCAGTCCTAATTGTTCAATAATATCTGTTCTAACTCGTTTCGTTGCCGTTGCTGTCAAAGCAAACATCGGCACTGTTGGATAACGAAATCTTAGTTTCTTCAACTGTCGATATTCAGGGCGAAAATCATGACCCCAAGCAGAAACACAATGAGCCTCATCGATGGCAAAACTGGATAAGCCCACTTTATCATTTAAAAAATCTAAAAAGCTCAAAAAATTATCATTTAATAACCGTTCTGGGGCTACATATAATAACTTAATTTTACCTTTTAAAATAGCATTTTCTCGTGATTGTAACTCCTCTCGATTTAACGTACTATTCAAAAACGTTGCTCCAATACCATTATCCAGTAACGCATCAACTTGATCCTGCATTAAAGCAATAAGAGGAGACACCACCACACATAACCCAGGTTGGAGTAGCGCAGGAAGTTGAAAACATAAGGATTTTCCCCCTCCTGTTGGCATAATTACCAATAAATCTTGATGATTTAAAGCCTCATTAATAATCTGTTTTTGACCCGAACGAAATTGATCGTAACCAAAGAAATGTTTAAGGGCATTTTCTAAAGAATTAAACTGAGATACCATAATCAAAACGCCTACTGTATTATAATTTCATGACTTTTAGGTAAGATAATCTTATCTTAAAGTTTATCAAAAAATAGCGAATTAAGCCCAAAACCTCCAACAAAAGAAGATTTCAGTGGACAGAAACGGGTGATTTCCTATGTGATTGCCAGAAAATATGACAAATATAAAAGAAACAAGATAAGTATTATTACTAGATAATAAAAGTAATCAGTAATACAGACAAATCTAGATAAATAGATACCAAAAATGTTATGATTAATGAGCATGGCAAATAGAACATAGGTGAATGAACATGGCACAAGCACCTGTATCTCCAGTGGTGCTGGTAATATTAGACGGCTGGGGTTATCGTCCAACACAAGAAGATAACGCGATCGCAATGGCCAACACTCCAGTAATGGACTGCCTGTGGACTACCTATCCCAGAACCCTGATCAAAACATCAGGCAAAGATGTCGGTCTTCCTCAAGGACAAATGGGTAATTCCGAGGTAGGACACCTGAACCTGGGCGCAGGGCGCATTGTTCCCCAAGAATTAGTCAGGATCTCCGATGCAGTGGAAGATGGGACAATTTACGAAAATCAAGCCCTAGTTACCCTCTGTGAAGAAGTCCGTTCTCGCAAGGGGAAACTACACCTGATCGGGTTATGTTCTGAAGGTGGGGTTCATTCCCATTTAGATCACTTACTGGGACTGCTGAACCTAGCCGAAAAACAAAGCATTACCGATGTCTGCGTTCATGCTATCACCGACGGAAGGGATACCAATACCACCGACGGGGTAAAAGCGATCGCCAAAATTAAGGATCACATCGAACAACTCGGTTTAGGGCGCATTGCCACCATCAGTGGTCGTTACTACGCCATGGACCGCGATCGCCGTTGGGATCGGGTAAAACTGGCCTACGATCTGATCACGCAAGACGGGGTAGGAGACGGAAGATCTGCCGTTGAAGTGTTAGAAGATTATTACCGTCAAGACAAAACCGACGAATTCATTCCCCCCACCCGTATCGCCCCAGGTGCCATAGAAGCAGGGGATGGGGTCATTTTCTTCAATTTTAGACCCGATCGAGCCAGACAACTCTGTTCTGCCCTAACCATGCCCAATTTTGATGGGTTTGAGCGCAAATTAATCCATCCCCTTAGCTTTGTTACTTTCACCCAATACGACCCCCGACTGCCCGTCAAAGTGGCCTTCCAACCCCAAAACCTCAACAACATTTTAGGGGAAGTGATCGCTCGTCAGGGGTTAAAACAGTTTCGGGTGGCAGAAACGGAAAAGTACCCCCACGTCACCTACTTTTTCAACGGGGGTTTAGAACAACCCCTAGAAGGAGAAGAAAGGGAATTAATTCAAAGTCCCATGGTAGCGACTTACGATCAGTCTCCCGCTATGTCTGCTGAAGCGGTGACGCAGGCCGCTTGTACGGCAGTAGAAAAAGCCATCTATTCCCTGATCGTCATTAACTATGCCAACCCTGATATGGTGGGTCATACTGGGAATACAGAAGCAGCCGTTGAAGCCATTGAAACGGTAGATAATTGTTTAGGACAACTCCTTTCGAGTATCAGTAAACTGGGGGGAACCGTTCTTATTACCGCCGATCATGGTAACGCCGAAACTATGAGGGATGATAAAGGTAACCTCTGGACTGCACACACCACCAACCCGGTTCCTTTAATCTTAGTCGAAGGGGAACGACGGAAAATCCCCGGCCACGGCGGTTTAGTGGAACTCCGAGAAGATGGAAAACTGGCGGATATCGCTCCCACCATCCTGCAAATTTTGCAACTACCGCAACCAGAGGAAATGACGGGGCGATCGCTCATCGAACCAGCAGAAGTGGAAATACGGGCTAATCGTACCCCTGTTCGTATTGCCCGTTAAGGTAAGATGAGAAAACATAAACAATTCTTAAAGAAGTTATGACGCTACCACAACTAATGCAAATTATATGGACCATTTCAGGGGTTTTATTGGTGGTTCTTATCCTCCTACACAGTCCCAAAGGAGACGGTTTAGGGGGTATTGGAGGACAAGCGCAGTTATTTACCTCTGCTAAGAGTGCTGAGAAGACCTTAAATCAGATTACTTGGACTCTCAGTATCGTTTTTATCGCCCTGACGATTGTCTTAAGTGCAGGGTGGTTAACCCCTCAAGGGTAACAGACTTTCGGTACTATTTGGCGTGACATCCTCCCACGCTAACTGCTAGGCAGGATAGCGTGGGCTTCCCGACTCACGACGGGATATTTCTACCCACAAAGTTAAGCCTAAACATTTTGACACTCCCCGCCCTATAAGTGCGGGGATTCTTCAATCAACAACCCGTCTTGCTGATGCAGGATTGCTCCAACAAAAGTAGAGGACAAATCTCCTGAAGCATTCCGATCTAAGATCCAGGTTCCTGTATGCCCTACAGTACCCAAGGCTCGATTAAGAATATTGATCGC
>JASJBX010000097.1 GCA_030066295.1 Crocosphaera sp. | reverse complement strand
ACCTTCTAAATCTCCATCAATAATCCGATAAGAATAACTATCTAATCGGGGGGTCAATCTCACTCGGACAATCGTAGCATGACGACGGGAAACAACTTGCTCATAAATAACAATATCATTACTCGATTCTCGGCCCACACTATAGGTTGCTTCTTCTAAAGCAATAATGCGTCGCGCTTTTTGATCCTCAATGACGAGAATATGGCGAAAGGATGATAAGGTGTCCATCACAGATACACAAAACTTGGGGTTATTCTTATTGTTCCCAGAAGTATTGAGAAACTAACCATCACTCATCGGTAAAGACATAAAATTTGTAGAATCTATATAATTGTTCCTCGTAATTTTACCGAGAAGTTCTGTCGCTTCCTTAACAGGTAACGGACGACTAAACCAATACCCTTGGATCTCCGTACAATCGAGATCCTGTAGTATTTTTAGTTGCTCCGAGGTTTCCACCCCTTCGGCAACAATACGCATATTAAACCCTTTACCAATGGCTAAAACGGCAGAAATTAACCCCAACTCTTCCGAAGTTCCCCGTAAGTCCCGGATGAAGTCTTGATGAAGTTTTAAGGTACGGAAGGAAAATTGCTTGAGATAGCCTAAAGAGGAAAACCCGCGGCCAAAATCATCCAACGCAATACGAACCCCTAACGTTTGAAGATCCTGCAAAGTTTTACGGGCTAAATTCAAATTTTGTCGTAAGGTTGATTCTGTGAGTTCCAATTCTAACCATTGAGGGTCTAACCCCGTTTCATCGAGAATACTGGCCACCACCGTTGCTAAATGGGGTTGTTGGAATTCCCTGGCCGATAAATTAACCGTCACAGGAATGGGCGGTAAACCGTCTTTTTGCCAAGATAAATTTTGTTCACAAGCGGTTTTTAATACCCATTTACTGAGGTGTAAGATCAGATTGGTTTTTTCCGCTAACGGTAAGAATTTCTGGGGCATAATCATCCCAAAAGCGGGATTCTCCCAGCGCAATAAGGCTTCCATTCCCACAATTTTCCCTGTTTTATATTGTAGTTGGGGTTGATACTGAAGCGAAAATTGCTTTTTCTCTAACGCTTGATGGAGAAGACTTTCTAAACGTAATAATAGTTCAGCTTCTGCGGTTAAATGGGGGCTATAAAATTGATAGTGATTCTTTCCTTGTTCTTTGGTGCGATATAAAGCCGTATCGGCATTTTTGAGTAACCCTTCTGCATTGTCTCCATCTTGAGGATAAATAGCAATACCAATACTACATTTAATTTGCAAACGATGTTCATCAAATACGAAAGGCCGTTGTAAGGTATCAAAAATCCGTTGAGCTAATTTAACCGTATCTTCTGTATTTTTAATCTGCGGTAATAATACAACAAATTCATCACTTCCCCAACGAGTTACCGTATCTCCGGCCCGAATACAACCACTTAACCTTTCTCCAAAATTTTGTAAGACTTTATCCCCCATGGAATGACCTAAGGTATTATTAATATGAGTAAAAGAATCAATATCAATAAAGATCACTGACAATAAATGTTCATGGCGTTGGGCATGGGCTAAGGCTACCCCCAATTGTTGTTTAAATAATTCCCGATTGGGTAAATTGGTTAAAGGATCATGTAGTAGTTGATATTGGAGTTCTTCTTCTGCTTGTTTTCGCTCACGAATATCCCGAACAATTAAACATAAAACTTCCTGTCCTTGATAGGTGCTTAGATTAATTTGACCAGCAACGGCGAGTAAAGAACCATTTTGATGACGGTGAAAAGATTCCCGAATTATATAAGGGTTATCTGTCGTAATTGTTTCTAATTCACTATTAAACGTATCCCGCTCTGTTTCCAGTAATTGATAAAGATTACAGCCAATAATTTCTGCACTACTATAGCCTAATAATTTACAATAAGCTTGATTGGTTTCAATGATATGCTTGGTGTCTGGATTAATGACTAAAATCCCCTCTGTGCTTTGCTCAAAAAAGAAACGATAACGATCTTTTCCTGCCGTTAACTTAACTTCTCTTTTTCGATATTTTGTGATTTCAAATAAATAAGTTCTTAAACATTCGCTTTCTTTTAAATAGTGAATATGTTGCTCAAAAAAACTTTGCTCAAATTGTACTTCTCGAACAAAAGAAGTCCCCTCCATTGGGGCTCGATCACCCATCAGATTTTGTAAAATAGGATGCAAGGCTTGTAATTTAATGAGGTCAGGAAACTTTATTTTAGCAGCAGCATTTACATAGGTGATTTGGCTTTGAAAATCAATTTCGATAATAGGATTCGGGTTAGAATCGGCTAAAGAAGCTTGAGCTTTAAAGTTATCTGAGTCTTTCTTTTCTTTCTGACGACCAAATGCCATGGTGTTAGAAGATTCGTCATCTTCATCCTCATCTTCTAAGAAAATTTCATCAAGAGAGGCAAAATGATCCACAATCGCTAAATGATCTAAGGGTAAATTAGCGTTATCATCTTTGCTGTTAAATTCTGACTCTTTTAATAAATCCAGTTCAGATGAATCAGCAATGATATGATAGTTGGCTTGAGATTGATTTCCAAAGCGAATTAAATCCCCTGGGGCTAAATCATGGGAAAGGCAATATTTACCATTGACAGCAATGCCATTGGTGCTTTTCTTCCCCTCTAAATTACCGTCAATAATACGATAACAGGGTTGCTCCGTATCATTATCATCAATCTTTAATAAAGTGGCATGATGACGAGATACTTGGCGATCGTATAACAAGATATTACTATTGGGGTCGCGACCAATGGAATAAGTCTTATCCTTTAACGGGACAATACGTCTGGATTTTTGATCGGCGATAACTAGCAGGTGGCGGACTTCTGAGGCATTACTCATCACAGTTTATCGAGAGTAAAGAGCTATGTTAGTAATATTCCCGAAAACCTCAGTGAAACTAACATTGTTCTCAAGAGGATTCCTGTTTGACGGAAAATTAGTTACCATAAGCACAAGTAGAAAACAATTGATAAGATGAGTGTACTTATTGATTGTTTTTTGACAACGTGATTTACTGCAAGCAAGACAAAAAAATTTTTGTGGGGTGTGAGAACGTGCGAGTATTACTGATTTATCCGATATTTCCGCCCACGTTTTGGTCCTATGACAAAAGTCTGGAGTTGGTCAATCGGAAAGTTTTATTACCACCTTTGGGACTAGTGACCGTGGCCGCTATCCTGCCCCAAACCTGGGAATTTAGACTCTGCGATCGCAATATTCGAGAGGTAACAGAGGAAGAATGGGATTGGGCAGAAATGGTCGTTTTCTCCGCTATGATCGTCCAAAAGTCAGATTTATTGGCACAAATCAAAGAAGCTAAACTGCGGGGTAAATGTGTTGTGGTGGGGGGTCCCTACGCTACCTCAGTCCCCTCAGAAGTCCAAGATGCTGGGGCTGATTTTTTAGTATTAGATGAGGGAGAAATCACCCTACCTTTGTTTGTTGAAGCCTTACAACGAGGGGAAACCCAAGGGATGATCCGCACAGAGGAAAAACCCGACGTGACGTTAACCCCTATTCCTCGCTACGACTTGTTAGAGTTAGACGCTTACGACTCGATGTCGGTGCAGTTTTCGCGGGGATGTCCATTTCAATGTGAATTTTGTGACATCATTGTTTTGTATGGACGCAAACCACGCACTAAAACCCCGACCCAACTTCTGAAAGAGTTGGACTATCTTTACGAGTTGGGGTGGCGACGGGGTGTGTTTATGGTGGATGATAATTTTATTGGCAATAAACGAAACGTTAAATTGTTGCTTAAAGAATTAAAAGTTTGGCAAAAAGAGCATCACTATCCTTTCCGTTTCAATACCGAAGCGTCGGTGGATCTCGCTCAAGATGGCGAGTTGATGGAGTTAATGGTCGAATCGAATTTTGATGCGGTCTTTTTGGGCATTGAAACCCCAGATGAAGAGAGTTTGAAATTAACGAAAAAGTTTCAAAATACTCGCGATTCGTTAACGGATACCATTGACACTCTAATCAGCGCCGGGCTGCGTCCGATGGCTGGTTTTATTATTGGTTTTGATGGGGAAAAAACTGGGGCTGCCTCGCGGATTATTCGCTTTGTAGAAAATGCAGCCATCCCTACAGCCATGTTCGGGATGTTACAGGCCCTTCCCCATACGGCCCTATGGCATCGTTTAGAAAAAGAAGGACGACTACGAGTGGATGGTAAACAAGATATTAATCAAAGTACCTTGATGAACTTTGTTCCCACTCGTCCCATAGAAGATATTGCCCAAGAATATATAGAAGCTTTTTGGACTTTATACGAGGCAGAAAATTTCTTGGATCGTACCTATCGTTGTTTCTTGAAATTAGGTGCGCCTAAATGTCATCCCCCGTTTAAGTTTCCCAGTTGGGTTGATTTACGGGCTTTAGCCATTGTGGTTTGGCGACAGGGTTTTAAACGGAATACCCGTTGGAAATTTTGGCATCATTTCTTTGGGATTCTGAAACATAATAGCCCCGTTTGGGAACATTATTTAACTGTCTGCGCCCACAACGAACATTTTCTGGAATACCGTCAACTGGTTCGGGATGAAATTGAACAACAGTTACAAGAGTTTTTGACTAGAGAAGAGCAACAAAGCGAACTCACCTTAGTTAAAGGTTCTAACTAACCAGAGGACCTGCGGCCATAATTTCTGCTGGAACATCATGAAATTGTTGAAAATTGCTCTGGAAACGATGGGCTAATTCTAAGGCTTGTTGTTGATAAGCTTCGGCATCATCCCAGGTATTTTGGGGGTCAAGAATACGGTGGGGAACCCCTGTCACTTTCTCAGGAACCCATACCTTAAATATGGGATGGGGATGATATTTGACCTGATCTAATTGTCCGTTCAGGGCAGCCGTGACCATGGCCCTCGTGTGTTTAATGGCAATGCGATGCCCCACCCCATGAGGACCGCCAGACCAACCGGTGTTGATTAAAAAGACATTGGTTTCGTGGTGTTGATCCAATCGTTTTCCTAACATCTCGGCATACACCGTCGGCGGTAAGGGGAAGAAACATTGGCCAAAACAAGCAGAAAAGGTGGCTTGAGGGGCGGTAATATCCCGTTCCGTTCCGGCTAGTTTACTGGTGTATCCGGCCAAGAAATGATACATGGCCTGTTCTTTGGTGAGTTTGGCGATAGGAGGTAAGACCCCAAACGCATCGGCGGTTAAGAAAAAGATCGTTTTCGGATGGCTGCCTGTAGCGGAGGGGGAACAGTTGGGAATATAGCGCAACGGATAAGCAGCGCGGGTGTTTTCCGTTAAGCGACCGTCGTTGTAGTCGGGGATTTGGGTTTCGGGGTCAACAATGACGTTTTCGAGGAGGGTTCCAAACTTAATGGCTGCCCAGATTTGCGGTTCGTGTTCTCGGGATAAACGGATCGTTTTGGCGTAACAGCCTCCCTCAAAATTGAAAATTCCCGACTCTGACCAACCGTGTTCGTCGTCTCCAATTAAACGACAGTCCGGGTCAGCCGAAAGGGTTGTTTTTCCCGTTCCTGATAGGCCGAAAAAGAGGTTAGTATGACCCCGTTTATCGATATTAGCAGCCCCGTGCATGGGTAAGACATCTCGTTTGGTCATAAAGTAATTCATCATTAAAAAGACGGATTTTTTCATCTCTCCTGAGTAACGAGAACCGCCAATAATGACCAGTCTTTTTTGTAAATGAACGACAATAAAGGCTTCACTGCGAATGTTATCGATTTCGGGATCACCATGTAATCCAGGAACAGCAATTACGGTAAAATCCGCTCGATGGTCGCTTAATTCTTGGGGAGAAGGTCGGATAAATAATTGATGGACAAAGAGGTTTTGAGAGGCTAATTCGTTAACAATACGCACACCACAACGATAATTCGTATCTGCCCCAACATAACCATCAAAAATATAAACATCTCGCCCTTGAAGATAGGCGATCACTTTTTGATAAAGTTGGTTAAATTTGGCTTCAGAAATGGGAACATTATGCTGGTTCCAGTCAATTTCTCCTTCGCTATTCGACTCTTTGACAATAAAGCGATCCTTAGGAGAACGTCCTGTATATTGACCGGTTTCAACTAATAAGGCACCGTTGTCAACCAGGGTTCCTTCTCCTCTGATTAAAGCGTGTTCGACTAATTGGGCGATGGGTAAATTACGATAAACTCGACCAATATTATGAATACCTAAGTTTTCTAAGCCATAAGTGGGACGAATGATGGCCTCTTCGCTATCTTTTTCTAGGGTCGCGTTTCCTGAATAATTAGGTGGAGAAGATACAAGAAGACTTGACTGGGAGGGATGAAAAAAAGTCGTTTTCTGTGCATTAATATTAACCATTCCTGAAACCCCTATGGTAGATGAATTATCGAGTTTCAACTTATCTCAATGGAAGGTATTTCTGTTTGTTGTTCTTGGTTATTGTTACTTGAGTTATCCTTCAACTTACTTCCCATTGACAAAAGATGAGTGAAAACAGTTCCTAGATTGCTCAACGAGTCTATCCTGTCTTACCTATAGTTTACTCTCTAAATTTAGGCTTGATTTTTTTAATGTTACAAAAATTAACTAATTGATTAGTTATTAGACTCGTTTATTCTATCACATTTTTGAACTATTAGTCAATTTTTCAGGTTAATAAAACCTTATTGAGACAATTCTTTAAGGGGGTTAGGCTGCATATTTTTCGGTTTATTGGTGGGGACTATCGTCAGATAAGGATTTAATAAACTATCATCAACCCACCCTGAAGAATGGTTAACACTGGTAGAATTATTATTGAGTTTTATTAGGTCTAATTGTCCTCTGATTGTGTAAATTTCTGGTCGTTGTTGTTCAGGGTTTTTCCAGGTACTAATTCCCCCTGGTCCCCCTCCAAAATAATTTAAGGATACCCCATCAAAAGGACGAATAAATTTATTACCATTCCATAGCCAATCTTTTCCTGGCCAATAGACGATCTCCTCCCATGAATCCACTTTATATTCCTGACTATATCTTTCCTTCCAGTCCATTACTCCCTTATCATCTAGCGTCACTGAAAAACCAGAATTATAGGCAATTTCATAACGACCTTTTTCGCCTTCATAATTTTGAGGTGACCACCATAAAACCTCAACTATGTTGTTGGTTTCATCACCCTTAATGGTTATTTCTGAATCAGTATTAAATAAGCTTTGATAAATTTCTAATCCTTCTGTGGTTAGCTCAGCTTGTAACTTGAATTGCCAGCATTCCCAACTATTTTCTTGTTCTATAACTTGCCATTTTATTCGACACATTCCATTACCTGTTGCTACCCAAAGATGTTCTTTTTCTATGCTTAATTTATGGGGAATAATCCCAACTAAGTTACTATTTCTAGCGTGATAAGACTTGAGAGATTGATTATTGATATTATAAGAAACCAGTCCCATTCCTGGTAAGTAAGGGTTTCCTTCTCCACTGGTTTGAGTAGCTAACCAGAAAATTATTTCGTTATTTTTATTACTAATTTTCAAATCATTAAGTTGTTGCTTTGCAATTTGAGAAGGTTGAATAAGACTGATTTTATCTTCTTGAGGATCATAATTAATAATAGTTGCAATCCCTCCGTTTCCTTCTCCTTGTTCTGAAGAAACTGACCAATAAAATTGATTATTATTAATTATACTAGCAGTAATTTTTGGTACGCCCAATTGAATGCCAGTTTGTTGCTTTTTGACCTGTTCTAATGTATATAAAGTGTGTTTTTGTATTTTTTCTACTTCTGGGACAATTAACTCTAAGATAACTTTTTCTGGTTCAACCTGGAAATCAGGAAACGGATTAGGATCAAGAATAACTCGATATTGATAAGTTTTATCTTGCCATTCAATGGTTTGATAAGGAGGATCAACTAATTCTTTAATTGCTTCTTCATAATTTTTAGCAGGTTTTTGCTCCGGTTGATAATTTCCTTTTTGTACGATAAAACTCTCATTACCATCGCAAAAAATAAAATCATAATCTTGAGTCCGAAACGTTATTGTATTATCAGCAACTTGAATATTTAGGGTCTTTAGTTTCTCAAAAAAATCTCCCTCATTCTTTACCCTAAACTGAGGGGGTGACGTGGGAGGAGAAGGACAGTTATTTTCCCCCTTATCCACCACTTGCTTCGGGGTACTACAACCGATAAATAACCAAGTTAAACTGATAAAGAGAATAATTGATTTTAAACTCATAGAACACACACCACATTAATAAAGTCAGAAGTATATGAAAATTTCAACAAATCTTCTTTTGAAGATTACTCAGATAATTTAACCACTTAGCTGCCAAATCAATCTCAGTAAAGGGAATTTTAATCGTCGGGGGATTATCATTCATAAAAGTAAACTTTATAACTGGTTTTCCTTGATTGGGTAAATTAGCTAAATCAACTGATTTATCATTAACCAATAATTCTATTTTGTCAACATCACTTAACAAAAAGTTAGGTAAAGTATCGGGAATAGAGCGACTGGGTTTCCCCCAAGTAATTTCTTTGCCTTTAACACCAATGATGGCATAAATATCATACTTAGCTTGATCAAACTTCTCAGCCCATACCCGATACGCTTCTAACTTTTGATACTCGTTCCAACCACTCCACGCTAAGATAAAAAATACCACCAATAACGATAACCAAAATAAGCCTCTTGCCATTGTTTAATTTCCCAAAAACTTGCTCAATCTTTTTATATTTTAAACTAATTAACTGAATAAATAGAAATTATCCTCAAAACTTCAGACAATAGGGGGTATCAATCAGACCTCAAATTATGGTAAATAAAAACAATGAAAATGATCATTCATCCTTATCCTTAAAGTTAATGAAATTAAAACAAAATTTTTGGTCTGCTGTCCGATCCCGACTGGAGGATTGGTGCAAAAAAACAATGGTCGCTATCATGGTAGTGACCTTATCCATCAGTTTATGTGGAGCAAATTGGAATCAATTAGGCACAGATTCGGTGCTAATTAGCGTTTTAGCCCAAGGAAATGCAATTACCGACCCAGAAGCCATTCTAAGGTACGCCTTACCCATTGATAATGACTCCATTCGCAAGGTTCAAGATGCGATCGAAGATATTTCTAATCATCTCAGAGGAAAACGCTGGCCACCTATCGCTAAAGATGTCAAAACCGCATCCTTTGTTCTCACCCTCCGCAGCGATCAAATCATTGATGGGGTTCCCAGCGGCCGCCAACCCCAAGCTGAAACCATTTTGGAGGATATTAAAACAGGCATCAGTGAACTACAGGAAGCAGTAGAAAATAAAGATAAAGAACAGGTTTGGCTAAAAAGACGGGCGGTTCTTGATAATATTGGTGAAATTGAATCCTTGATGGTGGAAGGTTTTCCCTTTAAAGTTCCCCAAGAATACGCCAACTTACCCCAGTTAAAAGGACGGGCTACCGTTGAACTAGAAACCAGCAAAGGGGACCTTACCATTGTCGTCGATGGTTACAATGCACCCATCAATGGGGGAAACTTCGTGGATTTGGTGCAACGGGGTTTCTACGATGGCTTACCCTTTATTGATCTAGAAGACAGTTTTGCCATCCAAACCGGTAATCCTCCAGGGGAAGAAGAAGGGTTTATTGAGCCAGAAACAGGAGAATATCGTGCCATTCCTTTAGAAGTACTAGTTAAAGGGGACGAAACACCTATTTATGGGGCTACCTTAGAAGAAATGGGTATTTATCTTCCTGATTTAGTCCTTCCTTTTAATGCCTATGGGGCCGTCGCCTTAGCCCGTCCTAGCTTAGATCCTAACGGGGGATCATCACAATTTTTCTTCTTTAAATTTGACAGCGAATTAACCCCTCCTGGGTTTAATTTAATGGACGGCCGTTATTCTGTTTTTGGTTATTTGGTTGATGGGAAAGATGTGTTACAACAATTGACCAAAAAAGATAAGATTATTTCAGCAAAAGTGATTGATGGCCTTGACAATTTAGTTGAACCCGAAAATAGTTAAAGGAGGGAAGGGAAGCAGGGGGAGTGTGGGGAGCAGAGGGAGACTGGGAGAAATCGTTGATACATCTTCTCCCCTTTGCCTTTGCCCGAAGGGTGCGGCACTCCGTCACCCCTACAATCCTCTGCCTTGGGATCTAAGGATTTTTAGCAAGTTCATTGACTTTTTTAGCTAATTCTAGATCCTTATTTGTAATTCCACCTGCATCATGGGTTGTTAAATCAATAGTGACACGATTATAAACATTACACCATTCAGGATGATGTCCCATGGATTCTGCGACTAAAGCGACACTAGACATAAACCCAAACGCCTCAACGAAAGAATTAAATTGAAGTTGACGGTGTAATTTTCCGTCCTTTTCTATCCATCCGTCTAATTGATTTAAAGCGTTTTTAACTTGATCGGGAGATAATACGTTAACGTTACTCATAACAATGTTATTATCGACAGTAGCCATTACACCAATAGAATGCTGAAAGAACATAATAGGATAAATTAGAACGATAACACTAACCATCAAAACCCCAAAAAATCCTTTCATTTCTTCTACCGCTTGCAATGACTTATTTTATCTTATAATAGCAACAATTGGAATAAGATTAAAATAATTTATCAACATCCTTTCTATTATATTTTTTCGACTGTGATGAAATGGGATTATTAAAACGATAAAGGAGTAAAATCAAAAATTTTTCGAGAATAATGTTCTAATTCTTTAGATTTTATTATGGATAAATATTGAGGATCATTACGATAATTTTGCCACCGTTCCAATACATTCATTTTTTGAGCATTACCATCATAAACATTGTTATCAAAAGAACTCCCTTTCCCATAACTTGCGACTTTATTTAAGTTAGAATCGGTAAAATTAATTTGGATTTTCTCAGCCAGTTCTTGGCGATAAGAAGCATCAGAAAACCATTGATTAAAGTTAAGGCAAACTTTGATTTTTAAAAAATTGGTTTCACCTATGAATTCTCTTGCATATTGAAGCCATAAATCTACAGGAGTCAGATCGGGATTTTCAACCATCATATAGTCTTTATAATAAAAATCTCTATACTTATTATATTGTTCCTGGAAAGCAGACCATCTCTTCATAGGGGCTACGGTATAATCACTTTCTATTTGAGTCGCTTTAATCCGACTTGCAATGGTATTATAGGGATCTCTTAAAATAAGAATATCAATATTCTGTTGAGCTTTTCCAAAATAAATTAGTCGCATTAAATTATAATAAGGGTTGCTCAATGAAGATAGAGCTATATCTTCATAGCTATGGATTAAAGTATCTTGAAAAGAGTTTTGCTCTAAAATCTTTCGTAAATTCTTAAAAAATGTTGTATTTTTTCCTTGTCTAAGTTGTCTTAATCCTGACTGCAAATCATTTAAAAAAATAGTATCTTTTGGCACTTGTGCTAAAAGCCAATTGATAATAGCATGATTCCCACTTCGCCTCATTCCGATAACCCTTATACTTTTGCCAATCAGAGGTGATTGATTATAGTTTTTTAAAAAAACTTGTAGTTGTTTAAAATCAGTAATTATATCCTTTTTCTTGTTTCTAGAGACATTAAGAATAGTTTGCAAATTATTATTTTGGACAAAATTCATAATAGAAGGTAAGATAATCTAAACATCTGCTTAAAGTTAATTATAAATCATTAATTGTTGATTGTTTTCATATGACTAACCAACCTATTGCAGTGGTACTGTTATCAGGAGGTTTAGACTCCGCTACCTCGGCCGCGATCGCGATAGAGAAAGGCTATGAAGTGATCGCCCTTTCCCTACGCTACGGACAACGACATCAACGGGAGTTGGATGCAGCCCAAACCATTGCTCACGCCCTCCATATTAGCCAACACTATATCGTTGATGTCAATATGGCTCAGTGGGGAGGCTCATCCTTAACGGATACTGCTTTATCATTGCCCCAAAGTGGTGTTGATCCCACCATTATCCCTTCCACCTATGTTCCTGGCAGAAATACCGTTTTTATTGCCCTAGCCCTCTCCTTAGCTGAAGCCAAGGGCGCACAAGCCATTTATTTAGGCATCAACGCAGTGGATTATTCCGGTTATCCTGATTGTCGCCCCGATTATCTCCAAGCCTATCAAACCCTAGCCAATCTTTCCTCAAAAGTCGGATTAGAAGGAAAAACCCCTCAGTTAGTTGCTCCCTTGCTCAAAAAAACAAAAGTTGATATTATCAAAGACGCTATACGATTAGGGCTTCCTATAGACAAAACTTGGTCATGTTATCAAGGAGAGGAAGAACCTTGTGGACTTTGTGACTCTTGTCGTATTCGCGATCGTGCTTTAATGGAAGCAGGATACCCTGAGTTAATGACAGCCAAACGTCAACAAAGATACACATCCAACCAATAAGCCAGAGGGAAAATCTCCCCTGTCCCTAACATTCGTGTAACTGGGGTCTTCACCTCGACATTTTAAGATAAGATTTATAGACTTAATTTCATAGCATTGCAAAGAGATAGAACTACGTATTATGCTGAGGACATCATCAAAGAGTAATGAAGTATTGTTATGGCAAACTCACAGCAACTACAAAATATAATTCGTAAGAATATTATTGCTCCTTATCTATGTAAACACTTATCAAAAAAGTTAATCCCAATACTAGGATGTCAAAGAAGTGGAACGACTTTAACGTTTCTAATTCTAACCTGTCATCCAAAAATCAAAGGACTTGATGAATCTGACTATGAATTTTCTTTTTCTAATTATCCTTGGAGAATTTTATTTCGTAACACTATCAAAGGTTATTATAGCTGTTTTAAACTGCCTCAAAAAGTTCATGAATTATCCTACATCATTGATTACTATCCCTATAGTAAAATTATTTGGCCGGTTCGTTCTTGTTATGCAACGATTTCATCTATGAAGAAACTAATCATGAAAAAAACAACAACAAACAAGAACTGGTTAAATAGTGGGGTAGGTAGTATTCGAGAACTGAAAACTTTATCGACTCTATTTAGTGAGATTAATGATATTGATATTGAACACCTAAAAAAAACAATGCCAGTTGCCCTCGGTGCTTATGTTTGGAAATATAAAATGTTAGCATTAAGAAAGTATCAAGAACAAGAATTAAATATTTATGATTTTCCCTTTGAGGAATTAGTAGACTCCCCTGAAAAACAATTACCTCAACTTCTTGATTTTATCGGTGTACCTTGGGATGATAGGGTATTACACCCAGAACAATCTCAGGAAAAAAGAGAAAAAGTTATTTATGCCGGAGGAACTCGCGCTGATCGCCCTATTGACAGAACGAGAAAGTCTCCAAAACTATCATTAACTCAAGACGAAATTGATTCAATTAATGCCATTTGTGGAGCAGAAATGGCATCCTATGGGTATTCTTTAATTTAAACAATAGCAAGAGTATTGGTCAGATGAAACATTCAAGATATAATAGAATTTGTATTAACTTTTGCTCAGTTTAAATGTAAGAAGTATTATGGATCATGCTACAGATATAAAGACTTTGGCTCGTTGGATGTGTTCTGATTTTAGCAATCAAGAACAAGCCTTTGCCAATCCCCCTTTTTATGCCCATATTCGGGTTTGTATTCGTCCTTTACCCTTAAGGAATTTTCCTGAACCCAGTTTATTTTTAGAACAAGCTTATGATTATGCTTTAAACCAACCCTATCGAATACGGGTATTAAAATTAAAAATTGTCGACAAAAAAATTGAAATAGAAAATTATAAACTTAAAGAAAAAGAAGCCTTTTTAGGCGCAGCCCGTGATAGAGATAAATTACAAAAAATCACCCCTGATGATATTGAATTAATGCAGGGGTGTGATATGTTGATTGACTGGACAGGAAACAGTTTTAAGGGAGTAGTTAAACCCGGAAAAAATTGTCGTGTTATTCGTAATGGAAAAGAAACTTATTTGGACAACAGTTTTGAAATAGATGACCATCAATTAATCAGTTTAGATCGGGGTTATGACCCAGTGACAAACGAATTAGTTTGGGGATCGGTTGCTGGTGCTTTTCACTTTAAATGTCGTCAAAGTTTTGCGGATGAGGTAGAATTTTAAGAGGTTAATTGGGGTTGAGTCTCCCTCCGTTCAACACCTGATCAATACGTACTTGATGGGGGTTTTTTTCTGGTTCACTGCCTCCCCCTAGCATTTGGGTGCAAGTAGGACTACTAAAACAAGCTTGTAAATCTTTTTCCGCTTCTTCTTGAGCAGAAACTTCGGGATCTTTAGGCTCTTCCAATTCTGTATTTTCTTCAAGGTTGGGAGTAGAATTGATAGAACGAACAGGAACAACAGTCGGAGCAGAAGATGGGGAACATAACCCAGATAAATCAATAGTGTTTCCCCCTTGATCGACCCCATAGCAGCTAGGAGACGCATTAACGTTACTGATAATCATCGTCGCTCCTAGTAAAGAAGAAATGATGATCATACCTGTTGTTAAAAATTGTTGCATAAAAATTTGCCTATCATTGGATTAAGCAGTCATTGCGATCGTAATCCTTCCGAGTAATGATAGACATCGCTAAATTTACCGAAAACAGATCATTAAGATTAGTTACGTTCTTGGGAAATTTCTAACTTAGGTTTAACAACTGTCGGCACTAATTGTAAAATTTCTTCAACAATATCATCAGAGGTTTGATGTTCATTAATCATGATTTGTAGATCACTTTGAGCATATAAAGAACGACGTTCCTGGAGTAAAGAATTCAACTTTAGACTTAACTCGCTTGTTTGTAATAGGGGACGAGTGCTATCCTTAGCTAAACGTTTCGCTAAAATAGGAACAGGCGCATCTAACCAAACAATTAAACCATGATGTAAATAACTCCAATTGGTAGGTTTTAAAACCATACCCCCTCCCGTAGCAATAACACTCTTGGTACAAGCCGCTAATTCCGAAAGCACCTGAGTTTCAAACTCCCGAAATGTCTCTTCTCCTTGGGTGGCGAAAATGTCATTAATACTTTGTTTGGTCACCCGTTCAATTAGCACATCACTATCAAAAAAACGATAATTTAGACGCTGTGCTAATTTTTGTCCTATGGTTGTTTTACCGCTTCCCATCATACCGATGAGAAACACATTAACCCCTTGAAGTAGCTGTTCTGTGGTCATTAGGAAATTGCTGTCTGAGTAGGTCGGCCAACTCCATTATAATTGTCTCAAAGAACAGGCTATGAATCGCCCAACAGCGATCGCTCAAAAATCCCCTTGGAACTCAGGGTATGATTGTGTTAAATTTTCTAATGAGGTACCATGCTTACTTTGCGCTCGACCTCGGTCGAGATGCTAAAAAGAAGCAACGGCATAGTAAACTATCCATACCATTCAATTATCCATCGTTGATTCGATAGCGGATTATAGCTTCAATGTTCTCTAAACAAGTCACAGATTCCCCAGTTTATAAGTGGTTCAATGATCGTCTAGAAATTCAAGCCATTTCCGACGATATTACCAGTAAATACGTCCCCCCTCACGTTAATATCTTCTACTGTCTTGGTGGAATTACCCTAGTGTGCTTTATTGTTCAGTTTGCCACTGGGTTTGCCATGACCTTCTATTACAAACCAACAGTTACCGATGCTTTTGCTTCTGTTCAATACATTATGAACGAGGTAAACTTCGGTTGGTTGATTCGTTCTATCCATCGTTGGTCAGCCAGTATGATGGTATTAATGATGATCCTCCACGTCTTCCGTGTTTATCTAACAGGTGGCTTCAAAAAGCCTCGTGAGTTAACCTGGATGACAGGAGTTATCTTAGCGGTTATTACCGTTTCTTTTGGAGTAACAGGATACTCTTTACCTTGGGACCAAGTAGGTTACTGGGCGGTTAAAATCGTATCCGGTGTTCCTGCTGCTATTCCCGTTGTGGGAGATCAGATGGTTGAACTGCTCAGAGGTGGCCAAAGTGTTGGACAAGCAACCTTAACCCGTTTCTACAGTCTTCATACCTTCGTTTTCCCCTGGTTAATTGCAGTATTCATGTTAGCCCACTTCTTAATGATTCGTAAGCAAGGTATTTCTGGTCCCTTGTAAGCCGTATCTGAGAATAACTTAGGGTAATCATTCACCAACCCGGCCCTGAAAGTGCAGGGATTGCCTAGACCAATCTAGGTGACGCAAGAGGTGAATACCACATTGAGACACAGCTTGGTACACACTTCCGAATACCTCCCTAGTTCGGACTATCTGTAAACCCAATTGGTTGGGTGCTGTTAGACAGGACATCTTAGTTGTGTTGTGGGAAGGGACTTTAAACGAGTTTGCGAGTCTCGGCCTTATCGGTGTTTCAAAACTCGCTCCCGTTAGGGGATTGTAAAGCCGTCCTACAAGCGGTCGGATGAGGCGGAATTTACTTCCGCATCTCAGACCGACCAAGAGAGGACGGGGTTTCAGACCCAATTTTTCGATGA
>JASJBX010000096.1 GCA_030066295.1 Crocosphaera sp. | reverse complement strand
TATTTCTACTCTTAAGAAATACATTGAAAATCAAGCTCGTCCAGAATCATAATCTCGGACGGCAATTCATCCCACGCTGATTTGTGGTCGTTTTTTGGGAAAATACAGCGTGGGGCTTCTTGCCGAAGAAGCTAAAATTTAACTATTACGGTACCGTTATAACTCTTGATATAAGGATAACATGGGTTCGGTGTTCAGAGTTATTGTTTTGTTCAATGACTTTTGGGCGATCGCGTCGAAACAGAATGAGGAAATTCTAGGTGAGGATGTCACATAACTCTCTAAAATAAAGAATCAAATAATTGTATCTTGCCCACTCTACCCGTTGATGATGAATTGGCTTAAAAAACTCTGGAATTGGCTTAAAAATCTCTTTTATAGTCCCTCTGACACGACAAAAACCCCTGTTACTCCTCCTAAACCCAAGTTATCCGATGCTGAGTACGAAAGTGTTTTATTTGCGTTGCTGGAAGGGGTGAAAAAAGGGAGGTCTTGGGGCAGTTGTCAAGGGTTTTTGATAAGTCGTAAGATTACATCGGATGAGTTGGCGGAATGGATAGAAAAGAAAAGTATAGAATGGTTGGAGAATAAAGATAATTATCAACAATTAGGGCAAGATTTGGGGAAATTGGGTGAAATTGCGTCAGGAAAATTAGGAAATATTGCTGCAAATGTGAGTTCGGAGTTAGGAGTTAGGGGTTCGGAGTTAGGAAATTTTCAAGGCAATAATCTACAAAATACAGAATTAAACCCAACCCCCTCAGAAACACAAAATACAACCCCTTCCCAAACAACAACAGATGAAGTTCAAAGATTACTTGATCAAGCAGTTGAACAATATCAGAGGGGAGAATATCAGGAAGCGATCGCATCTTGGGATAAAGCTTTAGAAATTAAACCAGATAAAGATGAAGCTTGGTATAACCGAGGGGTTGCGTTAAATAACTTAGGACGGTTAGAAGAAGCGATCGCCTCCTACGACAAAGCGTTAGAATTTAAACCAGATAAAGATGAAGCTTGGAATAACCGAGGGAATGCTTTAGATGACTTAGGACGGTTAGAAGAAGCGATCGCCTCCTACGACAAAGCGTTAGAATTTAAACCAGATTTAGATCAAGCTTGGAATAACCGAGGGATAGCAGCGAGTTTATCAGCAGCAAATGAAAGGGAAATACGACAGCTACAAAGTCGATTTATAGATAGATTTCAGTTTGAATTAACCGATGCTTCCAGACAATTAATTAACTATTTTCAATCCCTAGAAACGGGCGATTTTCGTCATCTCATTTCTTTCTTACAACAACCCAACTCAGAGAAGTTAATACAATTTCTCTATCAATCTCAGTTACAGTCAATTTCTCGATTGAACCCTGAATTAAATGAACGGGGATACAAAGGACAATTAATTAGTTATCGCTTCCCTTTAAATAAACATATCTTTAAAGACAGTCACCCCGAAGGATGGGGATTTTTACATCATAAAATTGGGGTGGCGCAATATAAACACCAAGAATATCATAACGCTATTAATAGTTATTATTGTGCCTTAGAAACTTTAACCGTTGAACAGTTTCCTGAATTACGCTTAGAAGTGATTCAAGATTTAGTTACAGTTTATTTAGCAGTAGGGGATAAAGAAAAAGCAGATGATTATTTATTACAAGGATTAAAGCTAATGAATGAATTATTAGATCAGGTTCCCATTGCCAACAAAAACCAAAGATTAAGACTAGAAGCGAAATTTTTAAATCTCAAACAAAAACAATTAAATAATAATCAACATCAATCCTTATTAAGCATAGAAAACCCGAAAAAAGATTTAATCTTTTCTAAGATTGAATCAGCGATTATTAATACATACTTTGCTACAATAGAACCATCGATTACCACCATTGAGGACTTTAAAAATGTTATTCCTAACCATACTCACCTTCATTTTACCGGTCACGGTTATTATAATTCTGATGATCCCAAAAAATCCTTCTTAGAGTTTGAAAATAAAAGTAAACTCACTGCTTATAAAATTAATCAACTTAACTTTAATTCCTATCAGTTAATAACCCTTGATGCTTGCGAAACCGCATTAAATGGACAGAAACCCATTGAAGGTGAATATGTAGGGTTAGTGAGTGCATTTATGAAAGGAGGTGCAAACTGTGTGGTTAGTACCTTATGGACGGTTGACGAAACCTCTAGCGCGTGGTTAATGATTTATTTTTATCAACAATATGATGCAGGAATCACGCCAAAAATTGCACTACAAAATGCACAAGAATGGTTAAAAGACGTGACGAATGAACAGTTAAGTATTTGGTTAACTAAACTTTTAGAAGACAAAAAAACTAAAACAATTAATCCGCATATTCTTGAATTAATCAAAGATGAAATCAATAGATATCAAAAACATAACCCTAATATTAAACCTTTTGAACATCCTTATTATTGGTTAGGATTTATTGTTCATCAATTTTAACCTGTGGTAAGATAAAGATAATTGATCCTACTTGTTAGGAGGAAACCATGAGTCAATCTTTTAATTCCCTCGACCTTAGTCAAAAAAGAACATTAAACGCTTGGAAAATTGCCCTTAAGCGTGTCAATATTGAGGAATTTCCTGAAAGTTTAAGAGCAACAATTGAACAAATTGAAGATAAATTATCAGAAAATAACTATCAAGTTCTTGATGAAATTCCAGAAATTGTTAAAAACATTTCTGATTTTTGTGATGCTTATCAAACAGCGAGACAAGAATTAGCAGAAGATTATAATAGTCAAGAAAGAAATAAAATAGCCATTACTTGGGACTCAAATTATTCAAATGATAGGACTGCTAATGCTAAGAAAAAGACTAAGCAAAAAATCAATCCTAAAGCATTGTTTATTTTACAAGAATTAGAAACTTATCCCTTAACGTTAGAAGACTTAAAATATCGTTTACAGTTACCTTCATGGGAAGTTCATCAACTGGTTAAACAATTATGGAAGGAAAGAAAAATTAATAAAGTTTCTGGTAATATTTGGTATAGTGTTTTTCCCATCACTAAACCAAGACCCTTTGACGTTCAAGAAGATGATTCAGACACCTATTTTACAGTAACATCGCTTGGTAAAATAGAACTTCGTACCCTGAGTAATTCTCGTTGATAAATTCAATGGAACAAAATTCTATATCAACTCTAATTCCTTATATTATTATAGCCTTTATTCCAGGAATTATTAATGCGGTTAATGCTTATATAAAATTCAAGGGAAAATATCTTAGTTATATGTTTTTTCAACCGTTGAAAACCTTTCCTTTTTGGGGGTGGTTATTGATTCAAATTTACGTTCCTGCACAAATTTACTGGTGGATACTAATCCTAATTTTTCCTGAAAAACCTGATATAAATTCAATGTTCATTATAACGGCAGTCATTTATGGAATCTGTTTCCATCCGTTACTTCAATATATAGAACAACAAGCTTTCATTCCTCGTAATTTAAGCATTATCCTTAATTGGGTTGATAATTTGTTAGAATACTATGTACAGGCAACACAATTAGAACAAACTAGCACTTTTTGGAATGAATTGGAGAAAAAAATGAAAAAAATACAAGATTTATCACCAGGCCTTAAATACCTTAAAGATTACTATTTTCCTCAAAAATTCGCTAATATAAACAGAGAAAAATATCAATATTTCAAAAACAAACTAGAAGAAATTGCTCACAATAACAATACTAGAGAATTAATTGCTACTTGTTTAAAAGGAAAGATCCCCCGTCGAAATTTACCTAATGTTTTAAAACAGTTTAATGTGTCTGACGAATTTATTAATCAATATTTCCCCCAATCTTAATAAGCAAAACTAAGGTAAATATTTCTGTACAACACCCCAACCGCTTAAACTCACCATCGCAAAGCTAAGAAATAGTATAATATTTGTCCCAATATGTAACCATCGCATTCTTGGTTTTTCTGGACTAATTTGTGTCGCAGCAGTAGCAGAAATTAACACCAAAACAACCGTTACTAAACCAGCAATTAAATGCCAAGAATGACCTAAACTTCCGTAATGGCCTAACGTTCCCACTAACCCAATCACTAATAAGAGTAACACCAACATTACCATGATTGAACCAACAATATAATGAAGCGATCGCAACCATACAGCAGCCGAGGATGTACTATTACGACGATAAAACATCCATCCCCCTGATACCCCTAATAAAAAGTAGGCAAACAACGATAAACCCATGGACCAAGCTGCAATTTTCCATAGCCAGAGAAAAGAGGGTAAATTCATAATTTCACTATTAATACTACTTAATTTTTATACTTTTTCCCACACCATAATCATTTTACCCCGCCCTTCGAGCAAAGGCAAAAATAAAAAAGCAAAAGTGACTCATTCAACAATAAGCCCGAATTAAGTCTAACGTAGATTCATTTATGAAGAAGAAAGACAGATAAGACTTTTGACTTTTGACTTCTAACTTTTGACTTGTAAACTGATCCCCGAAAAAAAAAAGCCCCAATGGGGCAATCTCAGCTAGAATTTTTCAAAGATGAATTGTCATTATTTGACCTTCTAAACTAATGCAGCTTTTAAATTAGAGAATGGATAATTGTGTTTATCGCTTGCTTGTATGGTTTGTTTTTTATCAGTAGAAGCAGTAGCAGAAACAAATTCTTCCTCTATTTCGCCATCGCTTCCATCGCTTATACAAAGACGTTCACAAGGAATGGTATCTGAAAGAATAGCACTAGCCATCATTCCCGTGTGTATTTCCAGTTGTGCTTTGGGTAAAGCTTCAAACACAAGGCGTTGTCCTGGAAAAACAACCCGCTCAAAATACCAGTTTTCGATGTTGGTAATACGAGCAACTTGGATGTGATTCGTCGCGTTTACATAGCAGCAAAGTAGTACGTTTCTTTGCCCAGTTGGAATGGGATCAAGGATCTGAGCCATAATGATTGAGGCAATTTAGTTTCTGATTGTTCATTTCCCCTTTACCCTAACACTCAGTGATCCCCGTTAGCTGTAATGAATATTACATTCAATAGTTTTCTTACGGGGTATGGCATACTACTATGGCATTATGATATAATGTGTTAAAATTTTATAAAGGCAGTTTTCAGGTATTCTCACCTAAGTAGAAAGCCCTATTTAAGCCAACTTCAGCCCATCGCATCTTCACCCCTAGACTTGCTGACTGGTCAAAATCTCGTTAAAGTTAAGATATATTAAAAATTCTCAGTTCTTTGAGCAAAGCAAAATAACTTTACAAAAGCGGGGATCGCTTGCTACGTAAAAGGGAAAGGGAAACAGTCAAAGGTCAAAAGGCAATCAAAGCTTAATGATCCTTGAACGAGTCTTAACCTGAAGATGTAGTTATGTATCAAAGGCGATCGCTGATCAACCCAACCCATAACCAAGCTGAATTTTAAGATAACGATGACACAAACACAGCGCATCCTTTACTGTCGCCTTCCCTGTAACCCCATTTTCCCTATCGGTGTTGTTTATCTTTCCGATCACGTTCATAAGCTATTTCCTGAAATTGAACAGAAAATATTTGATTTAGGAACGGTTCCCCCTCTAGACTTCAAAAAAGCCCTCGATAACTGTATTGATGAGTTTCAGCCCACCTTACTCGTGTTTTCTTGGCGAGACATTCAGATATACGCCCCAGTAGGAGGAAGAGGCGGTAACCCCTTACAAAACGCCTTTGAATTTTACTATGCCAAGAACCCTTTGATCCGTCTCAGGGGTGCATTAGGGGGGTTAAAGGTAACCACCGCCTACTATAGCGAATTATGGCGTAATTTAGGGCTAATTAAACGGGGTTTGAAGCGGGCCCAACAATACCAACCCGATGCGCGGTTAGTGGTTGGAGGTGGGGCTGTTAGTGTATTTTATGAACAGTTGAAAAGTCAGCTATCTCCAGGCACCATTGTATCAGTGGGAGAAGGAGAAACCTTATTACAAAAATTGCTCAGTGGTCAAGACTTTTCTGATGAAAGGTGTTATGTTGTGGGGGAAAAAGAACCCCGCGATCGCTTAATTCACGAGTCCCCCACTCCCTTAGAAAAAACCGCTTGTAACTACGATTATATCGAAAGCATTTGGCCAGAATTTAACTACTATTTCCAAGAAAATGACTTTTATATTGGGGTACAAACCAAGCGCGGTTGTCCTCATAATTGTTGTTATTGCGTTTACACTGTCGTTGAAGGAAAACAAGTCAGGATCAACCCTGCCGACGAAGTGGTTAAAGAAATGCGCCAACTTTATGACCGAGGAATTCGCAATTTCTGGTTTACCGATGCCCAGTTTATTCCCGCCCGGCGTTTCATGAAAGATGCCGAAGAATTATTAGAAAAAATCCTCGCTTCTGGGATGACAGATATTCATTGGGCCGCTTATATTCGTGCCGATAATCTTAACCCCAGATTGTGTAAATTAATGGCCGACACAGGGATGAATTATTTTGAAATTGGCATCACTAGCGGTTCCCAAGAATTAGTCCGAAAAATGCGAATGGGGTACAATTTACGCACCGTTTTGCAAAATTGTCGCGACTTAAAAACAGCCGGTTTCAATGATTTAGTATCCGTTAATTACTCTTTCAATGTTATTGATGAAACCTTCGACACCATCCGTCAAACCATTACCTATCATCGGGAGTTAGAGGCGATTTTTGGAGTAGATAAAGTAGAACCAGCTATCTTTTTTATTGGTCTACAACCCCATACCCATTTAGAACAATATGCCTTTGATCAGAATATTCTTAAACCTGATTATGATCCCATGAGTTTGATGCCTTGGACAGCGAAAAAGTTGTTATGGAATCCTGAACCCTTGGGATCGTTTTTTGGGGAAGTTTGTTTACAAGCGTGGCAACAAAACCCCAATGATTTTGGTCGGGAAGTGATGAATATTTTGGAAGAAAGGCTAGGAAAAGCCGACTTAGAAGACGCTTTATCTGCACCTATTGAAAAGCCGAAAAAACCTTTAGTGTTAGCTTAATAAATAGGGTGGGCAATGCCCACCCTACTTGCTATCCAAGGGTTTTGTTAGTAAAATTGGATATTTACAATCTCCAGATCGCTTGTTTGTTTGTAGATATTGAGTCACTTGTGGGTCAATAATCACTTGAAGTTGGCCCAGTTGATTGAATTGTCTTGCTTTCTGATAATGAAAACTTTGTTGAAGTATGTTTTCTAATTTTTCTATAATTGTCTGAGAATCTTCCTGAGATTGTTCGAGTAATAGACAATAATAGGGAGGATTTCCCATCACAGGAACTAAACAACAAAATCCTCGTTGAAGATAACCTAATTGATTGAAGCATTTTCTCACAAATTCAATGGTTAATTTCTCTCCCACTAAATCACTGACTTGTTCTCCTCTACCCACAAAATTTAAGCAAGGGGTGTTCAAATACCAATGGGAAACTTGAACGCGATCGCCTATTTTATAACGAGATAAACCCCCTAACTGGGAAATAATGAGTTCATAAGTTACCCCCAATTCTAATTCAGTTAAACTATGTAATTGATGTTGGGGATCTAAAAATTCAAAAACCACTTGATTGAGTAAAGGGACAAATCCATTCGATTGAAGTAGAGGAATGGTCATGGGGGCCTCTGTCGCTAATAACCCTTTTCCTTGCACAAACACCTTTGGAAAATAATGTTTAAGGGTTTGGGCGGAATCGGCTGCATACTGGCGATCCCAACAAGAAATCAATTTTAATTCTGGCCATAACTCACCCCACGGAATTTCTGGTTCTAACAGTCTTTGGCGGCGATCGCAACTCATCCGATGTTTCAGAGTCTCATATAACTGTTGATTGTTAGCTTGAATAAAATCTAATTGTGTTGTTAAAAAGCTAGGACTCCAAAGGGAAAAAATTTCTAAATCTGCTGCTTCGAGTAAAACACAGGCCAACGTCCAACGAAAGTCCTCTACAGTAGAAAAACGTCCTTGAACTCGCAGCAAAAATCGAGTTAAAAACCAGCGTAAATAGGGACTAATATAAGCAGAATCATCGGTTCCTTGAGTTCCTTGAGCAATTTCTGGAGAGATACATAGATAGGTTTTACCTGTGGAAAAACATGGGCCATATTTAATTAAATCATAGGCCCAAATACAAAACATATTACTAAAACTCCCTAATAATGAAGTGGTATAAGGGATGTTTTTTTTTGCTCCGGTGCTACCTGATGTAGATTCCCAAAAATGGATTTTTTCTGGGGTTAAAATTGAGGCTGATGGTTGTTGCTGTTGTTGTTTAATCCAAGGTTCTATGGTGTCATAGTCGATGATAGGAATCTGTTGCCAATCTTCTCGATTTTTGATGTTGAGTTGGGAACCATAAACAGTTTTATTTAATTTTTGAATGATTTTATTTTTAACTCGATCTTGAGCTTGTCGAGGTTGGCTTAAATCTTTAAGAAATTGCCAATATATGGGGGCGATTATAGATGAAGAACCTTGTATTAAAGGTTTAGATAAATTAATTTTAGGCATTTTAAAATCAAACTTTAGACGTATTTGTTGCTTTAAATTTTACGTTAGGATAGAGCAATTTTCCGTAGGGAATAAAAGCATACTCTTCAATTTCAACCCCCGAACTGATGCGAACATCTCCACTAATGAATGCGTAATTTCCAATTTTAATTTTTTGGACAAACACCACAAGATTATCTTTTTTTGGTTTAAGACTGTGAGCGCAAATAGTAACACCATGTCCTATCAAAACCCCATCACCCACTTCTATTAATCCACGATCTAAAATAGATATTGTGGGAACCCAATATACCTGTTTACCAACTTTTGCTCCCCATAATCTTAACCAACAAGAAAATAGTCCAGGGATTAAATGTAAAATTCTTTCTAAGAAAGGGAAAGTATTATAAATAATTTGAATTTGTTGCGTTCCCCACCAAGGATTATATTCTTCTCCCTTTAAGTAACTAATTCCTTCTTTTAAGGGATAAAAATATTGATGGATACGATAAATAATTAAAGGAAAACCATATAAAAAAAATAGTAAACCTAAGAATCTAAAAATCCCAGGATTAATAAGGAAATACCATAAAAAAATTAACACAAATAATAACATCAATGTCGGGAAAAAAGAGAGCAATCTGCTTAAAAATGTCATGATCAATTCACAAAATCAGGTAACAATCAAACATCCGTTAATATCTAAATTTAATCAACTTAATTCTCAGTATTAATGTCAAGAAAAAGGATAGAATAACTTTTGGATTAAACTCATATTTAGGGGAATACCAAGGGATTGATTTTGAGGATGGGAGTCTACATAAGTCCCATGTAAACGATCCCACATTTTACAGTTAGCTGCAAAATTAGCGGGTTTATTTCGACTGTGATGATAAGCATGATCCTTTGGTAAAATAAGACAGTAATTTAACAGTTGATAAACCATCGATTGTTGCGGTAAATTGAGGGAACTATGTCGCCAAAGATCCAAAAAAGACGTTAGAAAAATCCCTAAACTATAGCCTCTGACATCATTTAGAACATACAACATAAAACCATTCACCCAAAGATAAGGTAAGAAAAAGCTAGACCATAAAGTATTACGAGAACTCCCCAGCATATCCATCTGAGTAACAGTATGGTGAACCGCATGAACAGGAAATAAAAACTTATGATGTAGAAGACGATGATGCCAATAATAAAGGTAATCAACCCCAACAAAACTGATTAAAAAACTTATGGCAGGGTTGAGTTCTAAAGACCCCTTAATATCAGGTAAAAGCCATGAATATAGGTGTAAACCGATTAAAATTTGTAGTAAAGGAATTCCCCCTCCTTGAACACAAAGACCGAGGCCATCCAGTAGCCAATCTTGGTAAGATTTTCTAGCCAAAAATTGCCTTTGTTTAACTTGTAACAGGGTAGCAACAAAAAAGAGCCAAAACACAACTAAAGAAACCATAGAATCAATTTTAAAGACAATTTTAAAACTCAAACCCAAAAAGTAATTTCAACCGTTTTGTTAGTTAATTCTCTAGGATCTTTATTCATAGCGATCGCATTACGAATGGATTCAACAAAACTATGAATCGTGTCTGCAGGACTATGGGTAAATGTTTCCCCATATTTGGCAATAACTTCCTGTTGTATTTTTAAGATTTTGATATCTTGTGCAATAATTCGTTTAGCTGTCCACCAAACAAACGGCATGGCCAAATAAGACCAGATGCCATAATTGAAAGTAACATCAGTATAAACCAACGTAGAAGTTTCCGTTTCTGGTATCGATTGACTGGTAATAAAAAGATGACGATGGGGTGCAAACTTATATTCGACCGAGGTAATATTTGGCATAAAAAAGCGATCACTATGATAAATTTTCTGTTCCTTGGGATTTAAAAAACGGGACCACCACCCGATATTACTGGTTTCATTATAATAATCAGCAACCACGGTTCCGTTACAACGTTTGACTATCATTTCTATTTTTTGTTGAGACGCTTGTCGAAAAATTCCGGGATGAACAGAAACCGTATGAGGAATATCGATAAAATTTTCAACACAGTTGGTAACTGTATTTTCAAAACGATGAATGACCCGCAGAGAATGCCAACCCGGTTGATGATAATACGGCATCGAAAAAGGGGGGAATTTGGGTTCAGCGAGACAGACATAAACAAAACCATCCTGTTCACAAGTTTGATAACATTTGGCTTTTAAACAAGTTTTTGGTTGAAAGTTTTTGCCTTCGGCTGGAATTTCCACAACTTGTCCCTTTTCATCATAAACCCAACCATGATAAGGACATTTTAAATGTCCCTGTTGTACGTTACCAAACGATAAACGGCTGTTACGATGAAGACAACGATCTTGTAAGGCCACAGGTTGACCATCTTTTCCTCGGAAAACGGTTAACCATTCCCCTAAAACTTGACGACTGAGTGGTTTCTGCGGTGTTAATTGTGTAGATTGAGCGACTACATACCAAAAATTATCAAATTGCATCAGATTTAATCAGAATGTCTTGGGTTAAATCAATTTGACAAGCTAAACGGGCCCGAGGATTATTAGGGGCTAAAATTTGTAAAACTTCAGCTTCTTCCTTCGTTGGATCAGGAATATCTCCGATAACTTCGATTAAACAAGTTCCACACAATCCAGTTCGACAACCAAATAACACAGGGGAATTTTGGGTGGTTAAATGGTCTGCTAAAGATTCATGCGCTTTAATCTGAATGGGAGGAAATTTCTGGTTAGAAAAACGTACAGTATAATTCATCTCACCTAAATTATTATCAATAATATTTCTATATTTCCCAAATTTGGGGATAAAACCTACCTTCAAGTATAGACTATACTAAGGTCTACCAGTAAGACTGTATATCTTATTTTTTTCAGCCAATCCATTTGTCATCATATCTAAAACTTTATTAACAGGTGAATGATTCATAGAAAGATTGGGTATGCTATAAAAGAATGAAGGAGCATGACAATTAAAAGCTGCTGATTTCATTCAAGGTTGATTAGGGATAAATCCATGATTGAAAGATTACTGCTCCCAGTGGATAGATTGTCTCAAGAAAAAGAGGAAATGTTTTCTTTGTTAGAGAGTCATTTTATCGGAGTTACTCGCAGACAATTTGAAGAAGATTTAAGCAGTAAAAATTGGGTGATTTTACTCAGAGAAGAACAAGTTCTTAAAGGATTCTCTACCCTGGAGTTTTATGAGACAAAATTTAAAGAGGAATCAGTCAGAATTGTTTATTCGGGAGATACCATAACCGATCCTTCTATCTGGTCCAGTCCCGCTTTAGCTCAAGCATGGATTCAGGCCATTCAAACCCTTCATCAAGAAAGCTCAAAAAAACTTTACTGGTTATTAATTTCTTCAGGTTATCGCACTTATCGATTTTTAAGTATTTGTTGGCAGAGGTTTTATCCTCACTATAACGACGAAACGTCCCCTGAGATGCTCGATTTTATCCATCATGTTGCTCAAGCAAAGTTTCAACAATATTACACGCTTTCTCAAGGGATTGTCAGGTTTCCCAAACCGCAAACGTTACGTTCTCATCTGGGAGAAATTCCCCCTGAAAAATTCAAAGATCCCCATGTGGCTTTTTTCCTCAAGAAAAACCCCAATCATGGGCAAGGAGATGAGTTAGTTTGCCTAACCGAAGTCTCCAAAGCTAATTTAACCAAGGCAGGATTACGGCTCTGGAATAGTAAACAGGAGCTATCTCGGCCATTTGCCCTGACTTATTCTTAAACATGATTCAAACAAGCCCCAAAACCCAAATTTTTAACCATCCTGACCGCTTTATTGAAGGGTGGTATTGGTTATTGCGTTGCCGTGATTTACGAGTGGGTCAAGTTAAAGCTGTTTCTTTGTTGGGACGAAACTTGGCTGTTTACCGTACCATCAAAGGAAACGTCGTTGCGATGGATGCTTACTGTCCCCATATGGGGGCGCATTTAGCAGAGGGAAGGGTGGAAGGAGAGAGTCTCCGTTGCTTTTTTCACAATTGGAAATTCACCGCCGATGGTCACTGTGCAGACATTCCCTGTTTGGAGAAAAAGTTGCCCATTAAACTGCAAACTTGGCCCGTTAAGGAAGCCTATGGTTTGATTTGGTTATGGACTGGAACCGACCCTAAATTACCCCTTCCTTTTGCCCCTGAATTGGAAGAGGAAGCTGTGGATGCTCAGGTCAGTAAAATATTTATTAAGGAATGTCATCCTAATGTAGTAATGGTAAATGCGATCGATGCTCATCATTTTAATACTGTCCATAATTTTCCCGTAGAAATTAAGTTTAAATCTGACATTATTAATCCCAATGTGATTACTTTTAATAATATTACTAAAGGAGGAGAAGATTCTTGGTTCGTTCGTTTAATTAAGCCTCTTTATAAAGAAGAAGCGACTTATAATATGTGTTATTGGTATGGCAGTGTGGGGACAGTCACCCTAGGTCCTGATTTTTTGCACTTTTATATTATGTTTGCTCTACGAATGCTAGAAAATGGTAAAACGGAAGGAGCTACTATTTTGATGACTAAACGTCGTCCTGGTTTATTGGGTTGGCTATTTAATCAGTTCGTGCTTTTCGTAACTGCGTTAGTAGGAAATTATTTTGCTAAAGGAGATACCCAAATTTTTAAAACCATTAAGTTTAACTTGAAAACACCGATTTGGGCTGATCAATCCATTCTTGAATTTATTCATCATGTCGAACATCAACAAGGGTTAACTTGGGGGTCTTGGCATTCAATCGATATTAAACAAAATAGCTAGATAACTTAACTATTTTCAACCAATTAATTAAGATAATGGACAACAATAACCAGAAAATTAGTGGGTTTAATTTATCTCATCTTGAGTTAAACCATCCCACGCAGCGTATTCTTCGAGCAGCCCTTCAAAAAAAGAATCATTCATCTTTTAATCCTGAAACTGTGTTTTGGAATGCTACTTTTTTTAGTTTAGATAGGGTGAAATATTTCCAAGAAGCAACCCCTGAACAGCAACAAAAGATTCTCACCATTGCTAACAGAGATATACTAGAAGAAATCTATTGGGTAGAACAAGCGGGGGTGGGTTACATGGCAAAAATGGTCACCCTTTCAGAAACCTTTGAAGAACGGCTTTTATACGGCTTATTTGCTGCCGATGAAGCCACCCATTTAGGGGCTATTAGTGACTTTTTTAGCCATCCTCCTGTGTTTGCTGATGATGCTTTTTTAGGCTATTTATCATCCCTATTGGTATCTTCAGATAAGCTATTACTCATTACCTTAATGCAAGTTGTTCTGGAAGGTTGGGGAATGAGTCATTATCGTTCTTTGGCTAATAACTGTCAGGATATCTCTTTAAAAAAAGTTTTACAGAACTTCCTTGAATCCGAATCACGACATCATGCTTTAGGGGTGACTCAACTACGTTCTTATGATGGTTATTCTCAAGAAAGTTTAGAAGCAATTCATGATACGTTAACCTATTTTCTCTACATGGTACAAATCGGACCCCAAAGATTATTAAAAGCGATCGAACAAGGATTAGGTTACTTATCTATTAATGATAAAATTAAAATCTTAGAGGAATTACAAACAGAATTATCGAGCAACACCCGTTTAAAGTTGTTGCAATCATTGATGATGGGAACGGTTCCTACTTCAATTTTACAGTCTTTAGAAGAACAAGGTTCTTTTCATGCTTATGGTGCAACTCAATGTCTTCAATAACTTTTAAATTTCATCTAATTAATTGACGTAACTTATGCAAACTCTCAAACAATCATCTCTGTTAGAAAAAGATACTAAAACAGTACAAAAATTATCCTTAAATTATCGACGGGCTAAACACACCGATCATAGTCCAGATTTGAATCAATTAGCAGAACAATTTAATTATGAAAGCTGTTGTGATTCCTATTGGAATCCTGTTGAATTTTCCTTGCTTTATGGTACCCCATTATGGGAACAAGCTAGTGAATCGCAAAAAGTTCTCTTAAATCAACTTTATTGGGTGGCTTATTATTCACAAATTATTTCAGCAGAAATTGCCACGATCTTTTTTAATCAAACCAGTGCAACTGGACTTTATTCCCTGGAAGGGTTTCGCTTAGTTTGTGATACGTTAGATTTAGAAACTTCACAAGAACGTTGCCATATTCATGGGTTTCGCACAGTCATTGATCAAGTCGAAGAAAAATTGTTTGGACAACGGGTGTTTAGTTATCCCATGCGATCGCTGTTTCGAGAAACCATGATTTTTGCTGATACGAATCGCTTCAAAAACTGGTGGAAAGGGGTTCAACTAAGTTGTTTTGGTTTAATTTCAGCAGCTAATCCTTTTCTCGCTTGTCAATACCTCACCGTTCGGGGGATTCGGACATTGAATGGTAAACTGATTCAACACAAACTCAGTCAGTTTCACACAAAATACCCCGATGCCAAAGCTTCCCCCATTCCTAGCCAAATTTCTTATTATCATTTTTTAGACGAAAGTTTTCACTTTAATACGTCTACTATTTTGTCCCATGACGTAACGAGATGTCTTAAACCCCCCACAGCGTTTGAACGTCAAATCGCCAATCTAGGGATTCGAGGGTGTCAAAAAGACCATTACCATGTTTCTGTGGCGGTGAATGGGATTTTTTGGTACGATCCCGCCCTTTATTTTCCTATTTATACCCTACTGCGATCGCCTTCATTTGGGTTGTCTATTGAGGAGGCGCAACAGATGTTAATCGCTTGTTTTAGCGAAGAAACCGAAGGGTTACACCGTAGCTTTAAAACTCACGATGAAGCCATTTCCTCTTATCAAGTTTATCTTGAACCCTTAGATTTTATTTCAACCGACAATAAGCAAATGAAATTGATGGCTTCCAATTCAATTTCAAGCTATTTAAAAACGCAGAAAAAAGCCCTTACTCTTTTTTTCCAGCAACAAACACTACAATAAGCTGTTTTGCATTTAAACAGTAGATTATTCAGTTTAACTACTAATTAGTAAACCCTCTCCCCGTCTCTCTTTCCCCCCGTCTCCCCGTCAGTCTCATCTAGCAATTTAGATGCTTAACAGCTTAATGCGGGTTCTCAAGGTTTTATCGGTTATCGCTTGCGTCGTCGGACAGTACGAGGTTTTCTGCTTTTTGGGGAACTATAACGGGAATGTCCCCCCAATTCTGCGCTCACTTGTTGAAAGATATCACGGCGTAAATAGGGGTAGATTCCCACCCATAAATTATATTGAGGAAAATAGACATCGGTAATCTTATCAATACGGCTGAGATCGGGCATTTTTGATAAAACTAACATTTCTGCTATTTGTCCAGGCTTAATGGCTCGATACTGGCGGTTTATGGGGGCTTTTGTAATGGCGGTGAACCCTTCTTCATCTCCCACTTCGATATTAATTTGTCGTTCTCGGTTTTCAATCACCACCAACTCGCCCCATTTATTCACCGTTTGTTCTTCTCCAACCAATTCCTCGGTGATAAACACATCTAGCACTTGTCCTTGCCAAAACCCACAATAAGGATAGCGACGATATTTTCCATTGCGGACACTGGCCCATAACACTGGTCCCCATAGCCAATATAATCCGGCAATGATATCAAAGATCAGTTTAATGGTTTGTCC
>JASJBX010000095.1 GCA_030066295.1 Crocosphaera sp. | reverse complement strand
CTGGTTGGCAATAATCTCTATGATATGATCCTCAAAAGAGGTGCAATCAACGGTATGGATAACATTAAATACATACCATCAATATCGGGCTAAAGTGAAACAAATTATAAATAACTTTACGATGTCTGTTTCTAAACCAATCATTCCTGAGACTACAAATATCGGGTATGATCAACATCGTCTTGAACAACTTCTGCTGAACCAAAAAGTAACTTTAGATAAACAAAAGAAGTCGATTATTGTTAGCTTATCCCAGATAATTGATGAAGTTGATCCCTTATCAGTTTTAGCATTTTTAACCCAAGAAAAAATCAATAATTTTACCAAAAATGAAATTTATTTCTATTGGAAAAATCCAGGAAAAACTGAATCAATTTTAGGCTATGGTGTCACTGCATCTTGTCGCTCAAATATCGGGGATCGCTTTACACAGTCACAGCAATTTGTCAAAGATTGTTTTCAGAAAATTGTTAAAGTTAATCAAGATAACTTATCAAATTCTTTTCCTCATATTTTTTGTGGATTTACCTTTTTTCCTGAAACTAATAAACTAGAATTTCCATTTCCTTCAGCTTTTGCTTTTTTACCTAAACTTCAACTTATTCGGCAAAAAAGAAATAGTTTATTGATATTTAATCTGTTAATTGAATCAAATACAGATGTAAAAAAACTGGCACGTCAGACCATCGCTAATTTAAAATCAATTACGAAAATAGAATCCTATCAAGATAGTCTACCCACGACAAAATCATCCGTTAAGCTGATTACCAATTATGAAATGGTAGAAGATTTTCAATCATCAGTTTCCTCTGCATTACAGTCCATTCAAGCTAACCATTTCCAAAAATTAGTATTAGCCAATGCTTTAGACTTGACAAGTTCTCGGGAATTTTCAATTATTGAATGTTTAAAAAGATTACGATATTATCATCCTGATTGTTACACTTTTGCAATTAATAATGGTGAAAATAATTGTTTTATTGGGGCAAGTCCTGAACGATTAATTAGTCTTAAAAATCAGAAGTTATTAACGGATGCTTTAGCCGGTTCTACTTCAAGAGGAAATACCGAATTAAACGATTATTATTTAGCACAAAAACTTCTCAAAAGTAGCAAAGAAAGACGAGAACATCAAGTGGTTATTGAATTTATTGTACAGCGTTTGCTTAGTCTAGGATTAACTCCCCAAATTTCCCCTTTAAAAGTTTTAAAATTATCCAATATCCAACACCTTTGGACTCCTATTCATACACAATTAAACCCTAATATTCATCCTTTGGAAGTGGTGAAACAGTTACACCCGACTCCTGCTGTCTCTGGTTTTCCTACAGGGGTAACTTGTCAAGAAATTAAACGCTATGAAACCTTTGAAAGAGGATTTTATGCTGCGCCTTTAGGTTGGATTGATTACAATGGTAACAGTGAGTTTATTGTCGGCATTCGCTCTGCTTTAATCTCTGAAAATTATGCTAGACTCTATGCAGGGGCTGGAATCGTGGAAGGGTCAGAACCAGCGAAAGAGTTAGCAGAAATTCAACTTAAGTTTCAAGGGTTACTCAAAGTCTTGTCTTATTGCTAATATTCAACCGGTAACGGGAAGTCATGGAACTTTGAGAGTCAATGTTATATTATGCTTAACACTAGCGTTACAATATAACCGTCTATAACCTATTTCTAATGTTAGTAATAAAACGGTTAGAAAAATTCTTTAGATAAGTTTTCTTAAAGGAGTCAGGAGTGAAAAATAAGGTTAATTTTCTCACTTCTGACTTGGTTATTTTGAACTCATGTTACAGACATATCTTTTGTAACCATAGCCATCAATATATGGATATTCTTTTGTATCAACGGTACAATTATTTAATTCAACGTCAGCATTAAAATTGACTGCCCAAACTTCTAAGGGTTGAGATAGATTGTTAACTGTTTCTTGTAGTCGTATAGTTGATTCTGAATCATTATCTATTGTTTGATTTATCAACAAAAAGGCCGTATTTCCTAGTTCATTATCCTTGTTTAATTCTAATCCTATTCCCATCATTTCTCCTACTTGAACTAAACTTTTATGAGTGGTAGCAATCAGAACGGGTTGAGAGGAATTTTCTTTAATCACTGAAAGTAATTGTTCAGGACGATAGTATTTTTGATACCCTAAATTAATCAGAACGGTGACTGCCCCTAAAAAGCCCATGAACCAAACTACATAAAAGGCTAATTTACCATTACAGTTTAATTTGTCGTATAATTTACTCAGTAAAATTAAGGGATTAATGGTTTCTTTTTTTTGCAATTGTTGATTTTCCTGTTTAGTTTCCTGCCAAAAAATGCTTAAACTTGCCGCCACCAAAGCTATCACCCCAGGAAAATAAGTAAAACTATATCGTGCCGCGCGGGTTAAATCAACTCCAACCCCATAAGTAATCATTAAAAATAAAGCAATAACCCCACCAATAAATGTCATTAAAATCAATAGTGAAAAACGAAATTGATTCAAATGTAATCCTTTTTTGATGCCTCTAATGCTATAAGGAATCAACCAGATAAAGAATAAAAGTAAAATTAAACCAGACAAAACAACAACTGGAATAGAAGACGATTCTACAGGTAGTAAAGAAATCATGGGAACCCAAACCGCTAATAGTTGGAATGGGGGACTAATCGCATATAAAATATGACTTAAGGGATGAATCCAAGTGATCATATTATTCCCGTAACCGTGAGAAATGGCTAACAACATCCAAACTAAACCTGTAGCTGATGTTCCGAGAATAGCTGCTAAAAGACGGATGAGATTTCGTTTACTTAACTTCCATAAATTGTTTCTGTATTTAACATAAATAAGAATACATAAAGTAATCACTTCTGCCATCAGGGTTAAAACAAAGAAATAATGAACCGATAACCCCAAACTGTTCACTAATATCCAGCTAAAAACTAACCATAAAGGAATAATCGATTGTTGATAAAGATGTCTTAGGGTAATAATTAAACAGAGTAAAGAAGCAATAACAAATAAAATACTTAACGTATAGTGACGGGCTTCTTGTGCTAGAAAAATCCCAAAAGGAGAAACCGCCATTAAACTAGCACTAATTTGTCCCACTAACCGAGAACGAAAGGCAATTTTTCCTAAAAAATAGACCCCAGGAATGGATAAAACTCCCAACAAAGCAGGAAGCAATCGCATCACTCCCACATCCACATATTCCCCCGCCGATTGGAACAAGTTGACCCACAAATGAACTAAAACAAAATACAACGGAGGATGATTATCTTCTTGTAGCAACAACGAAACAACCTTACTAATTCCTGCGTCCCCATTAACACGAAGTGGTTGCAAAAGCGTATCCAATGAAATAACCTGATTCAATGGAACTGAGCGAAAATCATTTCCTAAACTAAACACCATGGTGGCAAATTCATCAGTCCAAGGGGGTTTAGCGGACAAATTTGTAAAGCGGAGGAACCCACCTACAATCATCCATAACCCCAACAATACCCAATCATTGACTTGGGATAATTGATTTACCCACTGTTTAGACGACTCAAGTTTTAACACAGAAAATCCTCACAACCAAACTTTAAATAAAATAACCTAAATTTACACTATGCAGCTTATAGATTGGATTATTGTCTTAATATATCTCTTTGCGACGATGGCCTTGGGGTTATTGTTGTCTCATAAAGAAACTAAAGATGACAAAGATGATATACATGATCAACCACCCAAAGAACCTAACAGTCTTGTAGACAAAATACTAGCCCAAAGAAATCTACCTTGGTGGTTAGCAGGGACGAGTATGGCTGCGACCACCTTTTCCATCGACACTCCCTTGTATATTTGTGGTGTAGTCGCTTCTCGAGGCATTGCCGGAAACTGGGAATGGTGGAGTTTTGGCATTGCCCATATTGTTCTTATTTACGTCTTTTCCGGGTTGTGGAGACGGTCAGAAATGGTCACGGACGCTGAATTAACAGAATTGCGCTATGGCGGGGCTACAGCAGCCATTTTGAGGGCAAGTAAAGCCTTTTTGTTTGCGGTTCCTATCAATTGTATCGGCATCGGTTACGCCATGTTGGCCATGGTTAAGGTGGTGGATGCCTTGCAGTTATGGCAAAGTTTGGGATTTGACCCTGGAGAAGCGACTAAACTCTGGACGGTCATTGCTTTAAGTGTATTTGTTCTGATTTATACCGCAGCTTCGGGTCTTTGGGGTGTAGTGGTTACAGACTTTTTTCAATTTTTCTTAGGGCTATTTGGGGCGACATTAGTGGCTATTATTGCCGTCAATGATGCAGGAGGAATGCACCAATTAATCCCCAATGTTCAAGAAATTACTAATTTTGATGTTTTATCGTTTATTCCGATTAGTCACAATGGGGGTTTAAGTTTTACTTGGAATGATGCTGCTGGCATTACAGCGACCACATTTTCGGCCTATCTTTTTGTGCAATGGTGGTCTTTTCGTCGTAGTGATGGGGGTGGTGAATTTGTTCAAAGATTGTTAGCAGTTAGGGGAAAAACGGAAACGGAAGCAACGAAAGAAGCAGAAAAAGCGACTTGGTTTTTTAACATTCTCCACTATATTGTGAGAACTTGGCCTTGGATTGTTACCGCATTAGCAGCCATGGTTTTATTACCCAATTTAGAAGATGCTGAACTGGCTTATCCAACTTTGATGTTAACCTATTTACCTTCGGTGGTTTTAGGGTTAGTGGTGGCTTCTTTAATTGCTGCTTTTATGAGTACCATTTCCACATCAATTAACTGGGGTGCATCCTATTTAACTAACGATTTATACCGTCGTTTTTTACGCCCTCGTGCTTCAGAACAAGAGTTAACCAATGCGGTGAGAGTTGCCTCGATTTTAGTTACAATTTTGGGGTCAGTTGCTGCATTTTATGCCACAGATGTTCGCACTGTCTTTCGTTTAGTGATTGCCATTGGTACCGGTCCGGGACTGGTGTTAATTTTACGTTGGTTTTGGTGGCGAATTAATGCAGCAGCCGAGTTATCAGCAATGATTGCAGGATTTATGATTGGATTAGTGACTACGATTAATCCTGAGATTAATAACATTTTTCCTGACTTTGGTTGGCGTTTGTTAGGAATTTCTGTAATGACAGCGTTGGTATGGATAACAGTTATGTATTTAACCCCTCCCGAAGATGAAGAAACATTGTTAAATTTTTATAGTCGGGTTCGTCCTGGTGGTTTAGGTTGGCAATATCAACAATATAAAACAGGTTTAAAGCCAGCACAAAGCTTAAAGAATGATATCTTAAAAGTGGTAGCAGCTATTTTAGTTATGTTTGGTAGTATGTTCGCCATTGGTGGCTTTTTACTGCTACAATCTATTACTGGATTTGTCTCATTAACCATTGCTGTTATGGGAGGATTTTGGTTACGTAACTTGAGTAAAAAACGAGTTTCCTCCCTAGGAAACTCAGAGTGAGATGATGTTTATTAGGTGTGAAGATAATGAACAAAAGAAAAATAAATCAACATCCCATGCAACGGCTGTTTGAATATGGACAAGCCTATCGAACTCTTATTTGGCAAGCAGTTACCTGTTCTATTATTAACAAAATTTTTGATTTAGCACCACCCGTATTAATTGGTGCTGCTGTAGATGTCGTGGTCAAACAACAGGGTTCCTTGATTGCCAAATTAGGCTTTCAAGATGTTTTTCTTCAATTATTAATCTTAACATTTTTATCCATTATTGTTTGGGGTTTCGAGTCATTATTTCAATATACTTATGAGAGATTATGGCGTAATTTAGCCCAAAATATTCAACATAATTTAAGATTAGACGCTTATGAACATTTACAAGAGTTAGAACTGTCGTATTTTGAAGAGAGAAATACAGGACTCTTATTATCTATTTTGAACGATGATATTAATCAATTAGAGCGTTTTTTAGATGTGGGAGCCAATGAAATCTTACAGGTAGTGACCACGGTTGTTATTATTGGAGCAGCCTTTTTTATTATTACCCCAGGAACCGCCTGGATGGCCATGTTGCCCATTCCTTTTATTTTATGGGGTTCTATTACCTTTCAAAAATTATTAGCCCCTCGTTATGCCGATGTTAGGGAAAAAGTTGGGTTATTAAATAGTCGATTATCCAATAACTTAAGCGGAATTACCACTATTAAAAGTTTTACCACCGAAGCCTATGAATTAGAAAGATTACGGCAGGAAAGTCAAGCCTATCGAAAGAGTAATCAAAAAGCGATCGCTTTTAGTGCAGCCTTTGTTCCCCTCATTCGGTTGGTTATTTTAGCAGGGTTTACAGCTATTTTATTATACGGTGGCATGGAAGCCGTTGAAGGTAAATTAGCCGTAGGAACCTATAGTGTTTTAGTGTTTATGACCCAACGGTTACTATGGCCATTAACTAGATTAGGGCAAACTTTAGACCTTTATCAACGGTCAACTGCTTCTACCAATCGGGTGATGAACTTATTAGATACTCCCCTAACTATTCATTCTGGAACGGTTGCCTTACCCACAGAAACCGTACAAGGAAAAATTACCCTAGAAAACGTTACTTTTGCTTATCAAGCCGGTCATCCGATTATCAAAAACTTATCCTTAACTATTCCAGCCAGTCATCGCATTGGGGTGGTAGGTTCTACCGGTTCAGGAAAAAGTACCTTAGTGAAACTATTATTACGATTATACGAAATTGATCACGGAAAAATTACCATAGATGACATCAATATTCAGGATATCTTTTTAGGAGATTTACGGAAAGCTATCGGCCTAGTCAGTCAAGATGTCTTTCTCTTTCATGGAACCGTTAAAGATAATATTGCCTATGGAAATCCTAACGCTACTGATGCCGAAATTATCCAAGCAGCTAAGATAGCAGAAGCCCATGAATTTATCGAAAAATTGTATCAAGGTTACCATACCATTGTCGGAGAAAGGGGACAAAAATTATCCGGGGGACAACGACAAAGAATCGCCATTGCTAGAGCAATATTGAAAGATCCACCAATTATAATTTTAGACGAAGCCACCTCAGCCGTAGACAACGAAACCGAAGCCGCCATCGCCCGTTCCCTCGAAAAAATTACCGCCCACAGAACCACCATTGCCATTGCCCATCGCCTGTCCACCATTCGTCATTCAGACTGTATTTACGTCATGGAAGAGGGAAAAATCGTCGAACAAGGAACCCACGAACAGCTATTAGAAGCACAAGGTATTTATGCGGGGTTATGGCTGGTGCAAACGGGGATTAATCGGGAATAACAATGGTATAATTGGTTACAGTTTTTTTCTTATACGCTTACTCATTATTCATCTTTTAAGACTTCTCACACCACGATGTTAAACATTTGCTTTGTCTCTACGGAAGTTGCGCCATATTCAAAAACCGGTGGTTTAGGTGATGTAACGGAAGGGTTACCGGAAGAATTGGCAAAAATGGGTCATGCAGTCTGTACTGTTGCACCCCGGTTTGACCAATATAAGGACGCTTGGGATACCGAAATTCTGCACCCAGTCAAATATGGGAAAGAAAGCACCAAGGTTCGTTATTTTCACTCCTATAAAAAAGGCGTAGACCATATTTGGGTCGATCATCACGTCTACCTATCCAAAACTCCCCTAGTCAACAAAAAATTGTACGGGCCCAGAGATGCCGTCGATTACACCGATAACTCAGAACGGTTTGCCATGCTATCCCAAGCAGCGATCGAAGTTCCTTTGCTCGTTCCCATGGGTCCTCATGGCCGTAAAGGCCCCATGGGAGAAAATACCATCTTTGTCTGCAACGACTGGCATACCGCCCTTTTGCCCTTGTACTTAAAAGAATACTACAAAAGTTATGGTACCTTCCTAAACGCCAAAACGGTGATGTTGCTCCATAATATCGCGTTTCAAGGCCGTTTTCCCCTGTCAAAATTTGAAGCTTTAAACCTGCCCGACAAGTATCTGCAAGACCTCTCGTTTACCACCCAGTTTGCCCCTCCTCCCTTGGATGAAACTACCACTAAACCCATTATTGCCTCAGACCCGATGGTGATGCTTAACTGGTTGAAGGCCGGCTTTTTACACTGTGACAAAGCCTTGACCGTTTCCCCCAACTTTGCCAGAGAAGTCACCGCCGATGCTGCCGGTGGGGTCGAACTGGACGACGTGGCTAGGGCCGTCAAATTAACCGGTATTACCAACGGAACCAAGGTGGAAACTTGGAACCCCAAAACAGATAAATACATCCCCGTTCACTACGATGCCGAAACCATGGCCAGTAGGAAGAAAGCCTGTAAAACAGCTTTACAAATCGAGTGCGGGTTAAAAACAGACCCCAATATTCCGATTTTTGGTTTCATCGGTCGCTTAGAAAACCAAAAAGGGGCCGACGTGATCATCGCAGCTATGCCCCAGTTAGCTAAACTCAACTGTCAAGTGGTTGTTCTCGGCATCGGTTCACCCAAGTTAGAAGAGCAACTAGAAGCGATCGCCGACAAATACCCGTTTGCAAAAGGGGTGGCTAAGTTTGACCCTGAATTAGCCCATTTTATCACCGCCGGTGCTGACTACTGTTTGATGCCTTCCCGCTTTGAACCCTGCGGTCTGAATCAATTGTACAGTATGATGTATGGTACGATTCCTGTAGTTGCCCCTGTGGGTGGCCTGGTGGATACGGTTCCCCCTCAATTTGGTTTCTTAATGGATAAGATTCCTATGCCAAAAATGCCAGGGGTGGCGGTGTCTGAAGAGATGGTGGCACAAGGGGTTGAGGCCATGATTATTGGCATGAAAAAAGCCTTAGCAGAATATGGTACTCCCAAGTTTGAACAAATGCGTCTCGCTTGCATGGGCAACGACGTTTCCTGGAAAGGTCCAGCAGCTAAATATGTCGATGTTTTTAAAGCGTTGATGAGTTCTTAATCGTCCTTATATTGTAGGGGTCAACCACCGTTGATCCTTACCAAGAAAGAATACAAAAAAAGCTTTTAGGTCAATTTTTAAGTTATACATTGCGTTTACAGACAAATAATTATATTTTCGATATATTGAGTGTTGAAGCTAAACAATTAATATTAAATGGTTCCCCCTATAACATTTCTGGTTTTCATGATATAGCTGTTGCACCAGATAATTCTTTTTGGTTGGCTGATAGTTGTGGTGGCATAAGATCATTTAACATTAATACAGCAGAAGTGTCTTCTTCCCAAATTCTTTCTTGTAGTACAGCAGGAATTAATAATGCTTTTGGTGGGATAGCATTTTCTGATAATACTGGTGAGGATATTGCCTTTGTAGCAGAAAGCAATTATTCAGACGATATTCGTCGTATTAATTTAACAACCAGTACACAAACTGCTTTATTTAATAATATTTATCCTCGTTACAATGCAGGGCCGATGGACTTAGCTGCGGTAGTTAAGCCGGTACCTGAACCCTTAACCATTCTTGGAACAGGAACTGCGATCGCTTTTGGAACAGGTTTTAAACGTCAATTAGGTAAAGCCAAGAAGAATTAAACCCCTTCCTTTTTTTGTATATTTCTAACCTGTTCAACATCTAACTGTAAAGCTTTGGCCACCTGTTCAACCGTTAACCCCAATGCTAATAAACGAGGGACAGTTTCTAGTTTATTCTCAAGTATTCCCTCTTGACGACCTTCTTGACGACCTTCTTGACGGCCTTCTTCAAGAACAGCCTGAAAATACCGAGTTTGCTTTAATTCGTCTAAACTAAACATGACTTCTACCTCCCTACGACTTAAACGGGGTAACTTATAGACAAGAACCGTCTCTATTCATTGTAAAAGTTCTTGAGGCTTTTGGTCTGGTGTCAACTCATTTCTAACTCGTTGAATCAGTTGACGGGTAGCGTCAATGGCTTCTGCTTCAGGTAAAGTAATTAACTGTACCGTTGCCAGTCCGATTGAGGTTTGATTAAGGTTTCCTAACTCATCGAGATAAAGGCGAGTCACCCTACCAGAAGTTAACATATCTTGATAGCGTTGGATGTTATCGGTTTCCACTCGACGGTTAGGATAAATGATTACACCACGCCAATCATTGGTCAATTTAGCTTTACTCAAATATAAGAAAATTTCTGCAAAAAAACGACCATAAAAATTATCGTCTTTTTGAAACTGTACCTCACAAAAGTAAATCGGTGTATTACGATTATTTTCTTGCGGTAAAAATACCCCATCAATACGGAAGGACAATTGCTTAACCTCTACCGAATCAAAACAATAGTTGTTTACTTCCCTTGCAGGAACTTCAATCAATTCAAAGAAAATAGAGGGAAAAGATTGAAAGAGACGATAAAAGATAGTATCTGTTTTCATTCTTTTACTCTATCTTTAATTATCATGCGTCAAAATGGTACTATCTTTAAATGGTGGGCGTGTAACCTATCCCCTCCCTTCACTGATTAGAGTAGACTATGACATCTATCCGCGAACTCCATCAACAATTAGTCAATAAAGAACGATCTGCTGTTGAAATTACCACAGAAGCCTTAGAAAGAATCAACGCAGTCGATGCAAAAGTTAAAAGTTTCCTCCAAGTTACCGCCGATCACGCCCTGGAAACCGCCCAAAAAGTCGACGAAAAAATCGCCAATAACGAAGAAATTGGCCTTTTAGCCGGTATCCCCATCGGTATTAAAGATAATATGTGTACCACAGGCATTCAAACCACCTGTGGATCAAAGATTTTAGCCAATTTTGTTCCTCCCTACGAATCCACCGTTACCCAAAAATTAAAAGACGCAGGGGCTGTCATGGTGGGCAAAACCAACCTCGACGAGTTTGCCATGGGAAGTTCCACCGAAAACTCCGGTTATCAAGTCACCGCCAACCCTTGGGATCTTTCCAGGGTTCCAGGGGGATCGTCCGGGGGATCAGCCGCAGCAGTGGCCGCCTCAGAATGCGTTGTGGCTTTAGGTTCCGACACCGGGGGTTCGATCCGTCAACCGGCTTCTTTATGTGGCGTGGTGGGGCTAAAACCCACTTATGGGCTAGTGTCTCGCTTTGGGTTGGTGGCTTATGCCTCTTCCTTGGATCAAATTGGACCGTTTGCCCGCAACGTGGAAGACGCAGCTATCCTCTTAGGGGCGATCGCAGGGTACGATGCCAAAGATTCCACCAGCATCAACACCCCCATCCCAGACTATACCCAGTTTCTCAAACCCTCTTTAGAAGGGTTAACCGTCGGCGTGATTGACGAAACCTTCGGGGAAGGCTTAGATCCGGTCGTAGCCAAAACCGTCCAAGCAGCGATCGCTCATCTCAAAACCCTAGGGGCCAAGGTGGTTAATATTTCCTGTCCCCGTTTCCGTTACGGTTTACCGGCATACTACATCATCGCCCCCTCGGAAGCTTCTTCTAATTTAGCCCGTTACGATGCAGTTAAATACGGCATCCGTGAAGAGGCAGATACCCTCATCGATATGTACACCAAAACCCGCGCGACTGGGTTCGGTAACGAGGTGAAACGACGGATTATGATCGGGACCTATACCCTATCGGCTGGTTACTATGACGCTTATTATCTCAAAGCCCAAAAGGTTCGCACCTTAATTAAACAAGATTTTGACGCAGGGTTTGAGCAGGTGGATGTGTTAGTCTGTCCGACTTCTCCGACGACCGCCTTTAAAGCAGGGGAAAAGACATCCGACCCCTTGAGTATGTACCTGTCTGATTTAATGACCATTCCCGTCAATTTAGCCGGTTTACCTGGGATGAGTATTCCCTGTGGGTTCGATGACCAAAACCTGCCCATTGGCCTACAATTAATCGGTAATGTCCTCGAAGAAGGCAAACTGTTTCAAGTAGCCTATGCCTATGAACAGTCCACAGATTGGCATAATCAGTTACCTCCGTTAAAGTAGGAAAGATGATAATAGTAATAATTGTTCAATGCCTTCCCAGTGTCAAGGTAGCATCCTTAACAATTTTACTGTTACATTAAAATGCAAAACTTGAGGATGATTCCTGAATGATGATTAATCTTTTGTTGAAAGGATTACTAAACGGTGTAGGGGTGGGAATGATCGCCTATCTATCCATTTGTGCGGCTTTGATTTTGGGTCAAAATCGACTCATTTTTAAGCCGTCTTCCGCCATACAAACCCTCCCGAGTGATCTGGGAATGTCTTACGAAGATGTTTGGTTATCGGTGATGACTCCTCAAGGCAAAATCGAACAAGTCCACGGTTGGTGGATTAACCCTAATTCCTATCCAGACAAAGTTTTATTGTACTTACATGGTATTGGTGGCAATATTAGCTATAACTTAAGCACGGTTCAGACCTTTTATGAGCAGGGTTATTCTGTTTTTATTATTGATTATCGAGGTTATGGCCGCAGTCAAGGTCAATTTCCTACAGAATCAGAAATCTATCGTGATTCTCAAGTTGCTTGGGATTATTTAACCGAAGAACGTCAAATTAAACCGCAAAATATCTTTATTTATGGTCATTCTTTAGGTGGGGCCGTTGCGATTGATTTAGGGGTTCGTAAACCTCATGCAGCCGGTGTGATTGCCGAAAATACCTTTACGTCAATGATAGATATGACCGATCATTCAGGGTTCTTTTATAAACTATTTCCGAGTCAATTATTGGTACATCAACGCTTCGATTCTTTGGCTAAATTATCTTTATTAAAAGTTCCTTTGTTATTGATTCATGGAACCAGCGATCTCACTGTTCCTTACACCATGAGTGAAACCCTATTTCAAACCGCTAAAGTACCTAAAAAACTTCTCTTAGTTGAGGATGCCGGTCATATGAATATTAGCGCGATTGCCCCTGAAAAATATATCAAAACATTAAATAAATTTGAACAGTTAGTGAATGAAACTCAAAGAGAATTAGCCTTAGAATATTAAGTTTTTGAGGCTAATTATCTACTAATTGTTAATCAGCAATCTTTAAGAAAAGATAAAAGCATTGAATTATTATCCTATCTATGCTAGAAATATGGACGATATAAACCACTTGTCTTTTTTGTACAATAAAAGGAGAAAACATGAAAAAAATTATCACCTTAATTTTACCGCTTAGTTTATTAGCAGTTGCTTGTAGTTCCCCTTCTACGGATACTCAAACCCTGTCGGAAAATGAACCTCAAACCGAAATAGCTGCAACAGAAGAAAACACGGTTATGGTGGCTTTAGTAAGTCCAGAAGAGGACATCGTGATGGGAGATGCAGAATTAATTTTAGAAGTAAAAGATAACGCCTCTGGGGAAACTGTCGCCGTGGAAAACATCGAAGTTAGTTCCACAATGCCCATGGAAGGGGAAGATCCCATGATTTCCAAAGTCGAAATTGAACCCACAGAAAACCCTGGACAATTTAAAGTTAAAACCAACTTTGATATGGCTGGAACCTGGAATTTAATAGCCAGTGTTAAAGATGTAAACTATCAAGGAGAAAATGAGATTGTTGTAGAAGTCAAATAATAGTAAAGTGGGCAAACTTAGAAGAAAACCCCAATAATCTATTTTTAATGGTTTGTCCACCTAATTATAATAAAAAAGCTTATATAAACCGTAAATATTCTTTTGTAAACCATGAGATATTTTAACAATCTCCCTAATTTCTCTTTTTTGCTAAGATAAGCTAAAAAAACAACAAATTATCCTTTCAATCATGTCTCACCCTATTAATAAATCTTCCCTTATCCCCCCTACCTTAATCGAAAATAGAAAAGCCGATCACATCAACATTGTTTTAGAAGAAGATGTAACAGGGAAAGGGATCACCACAGGGTTTGAACAATTTATCATCGAACATGATGCCCTTCCCGATGTGGATCTTAATGAGGTTGACTTAAGCCTACAACTATGGGGCAAAACCCTACAGGCCCCCCTCCTTATCAGTAGCATGACCGGCGGCACAGACTCAGCCCACACTATCAACCTTAATTTAGCAGAAGCAGCCCAAGCTTTGGGTGTTGCTATGGGAGTCGGGTCCCAACGGGCAGCCATTGAACAGCCTAACTTAGGCAAAACCTATAAGATACGACAAGTTGCTCCGGATATCCTCTTATTCGCTAATCTAGGTGCGGTACAACTCAATTATGGTTACGGTATCGATGAAGCCAAAAAAGCAGTGGATATGATCGAGGCTGACGCTTTAATTCTCCACCTCAACCCCCTACAAGAAGCCGTTCAAGCAGAAGGCGATCGCAATTGGAAAGGACTCTATGATAAGATAGCAACGTTGGCAACTCGGTTAGATGTCCCCATCATCGCCAAAGAAGTAGGCAACGGCATCAGTGGTAAAGTTGCTCGTCGTTTGGCTGATTGTGGGATGTCTGCGATCGATGTGGCTGGGGCTGGAGGCACCAGTTGGAGTGAAGTGGAAGCATACCGACAACACGATCCCCGTCGTCGTCAAATTGCTCATTGTTTCGCTGGTTGGGGTATTCCTACAGCTATATCCTTGATGCAGGTACGTAAGGCTGTGCCGGAGTTACCTGTGTTTGCTAGTGGGGGTATTCGCAACGGTATTGATGCAGCTAAAGCGATCGCCTTGGGAGCGACCTTAGTGGGGAGTGCAGCCCCTTTATTAGATTCGGCAACTCATCAATCTCAAGCAGTTTATGATAAGTTCTCAATCCTTTTAGAAACCCTGAAAATTACTGCTTTTTGTGCCGGTGTTTCTAGTTTAACTGAGTTACAACAAGTCACTTTGCATCGTACAAAGGGTGAGTGTTAGTCTATTTTTTAGCTGTCCGCCGCAAGAAGCCCGACGCTGAATTTGACCCGTAAAAGGGACTCACCCAAATCAGCGTCAGATGAATTGCTGACAGGGTATTTGACACAAACCAGTTGCTTTGTGCTAAGATACTTTATAGTAAACGCCGTTCACTCTTAAAGATGTTAAAGGCAGTTAAATTAAGGTTATATCCCAACAAAGAACAACAGCAACACCTAGAGCAAAGCTTTGGTAATTGCCGTTGGCTTTGGAATTATTGCCTTAATTTGATGAATCAAACATATTTGGATACAGGAAAGGGTTTATCAGGGTATGAGGTCAAAAAGTTAATCCCTCAACTCAAAAAAGAATATGAATGGTTATCTCTAGCTTACTCTTCTTGCTTACAGCAAGTGTGTTTGAATCTAGGTGTAGCCTTTAATAACTTTTTTGAGAAACGGGCTAAATATCCGAGATTTAAGTCAAAAAACGGTAAGCAATCGATTCAATATCCTCAAAATGTTAAGGTATTCGATGATTACTTACAAATCCCAAAAATAGGAGAGGTTAAAGCAGTTATTCATCGTCCGATTGAGGGAAAGATTAAAACCGTTACCGTCTCAAAAAATTGTTCGGGACAATACTTTGCCTCTGTATCATTTGAGGATGGTAAGGAAAAGCCTAAGCCCAGTACAGAGGGAAAAAGTTTAGGAATTGATATAGGCTTAACCCATTTTGCTATTACCAGTGATGGAAGTAAGTATGCCAATCCTAGATTTTTAACCCAACATGAAAAGAATTTAAAACGGAAACAACAGCAACTTTCCAGAAAGCAAGAGGGGTCTAATAACCGCAATAAAGCGAGAAAGAAAGTAGCTAGGATTTACCGTAGAATAACGAACTGTCGTGCAGATTTTCTCCATAAACTAAGTCGTAGATTAGTTGACGAAAACCAAGTCATTATCGTGGAAAATCTAGCGGTTAAAAACATGATGCAAAATCATAAAATAGCCAAAGCCATTCATCAAGTAGGTTGGGGAATGTTTATGACGATGCTGAAATATAAGGCAGAGCAAGAAGGAAAAGTTTATCAAGAAGTTGATAGATTTTTTCCCAGTTCTAAAACTTGTCATGTTTGTTTAAATCAAGTGGGAAGTTTACCCCTTGATGTCAGAACGTGGACTTGTGAAAACTGCCAGACAACCCATGACAGGGACGTTAATGCCTCAATTAACCTCAGAAACGAGGGACTACGAATTATTGCCTCTGGGACAGGGGATAAAGCTTATCGCCCAGATGTAAGACGGAGTAGGGGAGGACGCAAGAAATCCACTGTGCCGCTATCTGTTGGGTAAGAAGC
>JASJBX010000094.1 GCA_030066295.1 Crocosphaera sp. | reverse complement strand
TAACGACAGTTAACACAAATACACATATATTTCTCCTTTATCCGTGTTACTTATTAATCTAACGTAAGATATGAAAATTTGACCAATTTTTAAGGGTTTATTTCTTTAGTTTATATGAAGCTATCTACCTCTATTCCCAATTTATCCCCTGACATTCTACCATTTGACTTAGAATTGCTGCCACCGACTGCTTATTTAGTTGGTGGTTCGGTTCGAGATGCACTACTAAACGCTGATCGTGATTATCTTGATTTAGATTTTGTTTTGCCTGAGTTGGTAATCGAAACAGCAAAGAAAATCGCTAATAAATATAATGCAGGATTTGTTATTTTAGATAGAGAAAGAAACATTTGTAGAGTTGTTTTTGAACAGGGAACTGTAGATTTTGCTCAACAAGAAGGAGAAACAATTGAAACAGACTTAAGGAGACGAGATTTTACAATTAATGCGATCGCTTATAATTTTTATCAACAAAAATTAATTGATCCTTTAAATGGTTTAGAAGATTTGCAAACAGAAACCCTCAAAATGATTAGTGTTAAAAATTTACAAGATGACCCCTTAAGATTATTAAGAGCTTATCGTCAAGCTGCTCAATTAAATTTTAAAATTGAAGCAAAAACACGGCAAAAAATCTCTCAATTATCTTCTTCAATTAGTCAGGTTGCTGCTGAACGAGTACAAACTGAATTAAATTATTTATTAGGCAATTTACAGGGAAGTAAATGGTTAATTGAAATAGAAAAAGATGGTCTATTAAAATATTGCTTTCCTCAAATTAATCAGAATAACTTAAAATCCCTTGAATCCGTTGATGAAATGATTAAATTATTACTGCATCATTTACAGCAAAATAAGTTTAATAACTTATTTAAGGTTAATGAGAATCAAAACATTTATGATAGTCCTCTGATCCAAAGAGCAAGATTAACTTGTTTAGTTTCTAATAATCCTGAAATAGCTAAGAGAGAACTAATCGATTTAAAGTATTCTAATCAAGATATTAAAGCAGTTATTAATGTTTTAAAGAACTTGAATGATTTAGAAAAAAATCACCAAGATTTATCTTTAAGAGAATTATATTTTTTGTTTTTAGACTTGGGTAATCATTTCCCTATTTTTGCTCTAGTTTCCCTGGCGAAAAATCTTCATCATGAATTGATTTTTAACCTAATTGATCATTATCTTGACCCTCAAAGTAAATTAGCGCATCCTATTGCTTTAATTACAGGTCATGATTTAATCAATCAACTTAATCTTAAACCCAGTCCTCAACTGGGTCAACTTTTAACTGAAGTTATCATTGCTCAAGTTGAAGGGAAAATATCCACTAAACAACAAGCTTTAAAGTTTGCTAGAGATTACATCGAAAATCATCAGTAATATTGACAGATTTTCTATATATCCTTTAAGCTTAAGTATTCCGTTAATGATCTTCATTTAATTTCAATGATGTCTAGTTCAGTTTCTAATTCTCTTAGTCCTATAAAGTGGATAACAAAGAATCTTTTTAACACTTGGTTTAATAGTATTCTGACTTTAGTTAGTTTAGTTTTTATTATTTGGTTTAGTAATGGTTTCGTTACCTGGGTTTTGTTGCAAGCAGAATGGGGAGTTATTGGTGCAAATTTACGCTTATTTTTTGTTGGTCAATATCCCGTTAATTTGCTATGGAGAGCTTGGATAAGTCTAGCTATTATTTTGAGTTTAATCGGATTTTCTTGGGGAAATTTATCACAGTCTAGTAATCTATTTAATCCCGTTAAATTAACGTTTTTAGGTTTCATTTCTCTTGTTATAGCACTATTAGGAATTCCTATCAGTTTGGTTTCCAGTGCCAAGTTATTAGGGATTTTGGGTTTATTTATTATCTTTGCTTTAGTCGGTCAGAAAATTAAACAAAATTTTCCCAATTTTAGCAATTGGTTATCATTGATTTGGGGATTAACTTTCTTTTTCTTGTTAGGTTTGCTACAAGGAGCGTTCTTTTTACGTCCCGTTAGATTAGATGATTTTAGTGGCTTAATTTTAACTATTTTTGTCGCTATAGTTAGCATTTTTTTATCTTTTCCTTTTGGGGTATTATTGGCATTGGGAAGACAAAGTGCCTTACCTATGATTCGCTGGTTATCCATTGCTTATATTGAGTTAATTCGGGGTTTACCGTTAATTGGTATCCTCTTTATGGCGCAGGTAATGCTCCCGTTAATTTTACCCGAAGATATGCGAATTCAACGAGTCATTCGTGCGATTGCTGGATTTACTTTGTTTAGTGCTGCTTACTTAGCAGAAAATGTTAGAGGGGGTTTACAATCTATTCCCAAAGGACAAACAGAAGCAGCGAAAGCATTAGGATTAAATAGCTTTTTTGTCTTAATATTAGTGGTTTTACCCCAAGCATTAAGAGTAGTAATTCCTACCATTGTCGGTCAATTTATTAGTCTCTTTAAAGATACTTCCTTACTTGCTATTGTGGGATTAGTTGATTTATTAGGGATGTCTCAATCCATTTTAGCTAACCCTAAATTTATTGGTCGTTATGGAGAAGTTTATATTTTTGTGGCCGCTATTTATTGGCTTTTTTGTTATTCTATGTCCTTATTAAGTCGTCAATTAGAAAACAAGTAAAATGATCATCAAAGCTGAAGCAGATGAAGCCTTATACCAAGCAAAAATAGAAGGCCTCAACCACTATATCTTATATCACTAAAATTCGGATATTTTCAGTAATAATTGATCGACATTCGCGTTATGATCCATAAAAGAAAATAAGTGTTTATACTCTATTTTTCCCGTTTTATCTAAGACAAACTGCGCTGGAAGGGGCGCGCCTAACGCTTGTCCCGTATGATACATCCGAAACACCCGACAATCAGGGTTACTCAACAAAGGCATTTTTAACCCTAAATCTCGAACGACAATTTGACTTTGTTGAGCATCGGTGCTGGTAATCATTAAAACCTCTACCCCACGCTCTACAAACCTCTCATAATGTTGATTGAGACTGACAATATGAGGATAGCAGAAAGGGCAATACTGTTTCTCTGTAAAGATACGAGTAAACGCCAAAATAACCGATTGTTTCTCAAAATAATCCCCTAATCTAACCTTTCGATTGTGAGTAATATCCGGTAGAATAAAATCGGGTGCTTTGCTTCCTAACACAATTTGATTAGTGGCAGGAATCGGTAAAAAGTTATTAAAAAAACGTTGATTAATTAACCCTGTAAAATCTGTAGATGTTAACATTCTTTTTCTATAAACTTAGACAGCAGGAGATCAACCTTAATTAAGTTAATCCCATCAGATATTTTAGTTGACGGACATTAAGATCAACTCAGTAATTTGTCCTGGAAATCTTCTGCTTTTTGAGGATCGGGAATTTTGGTGGCTAATGCCTTAACGAAATCCGTTGGAGAAATGTTAGGATTTTTCTTGACAGTCCTTTCACAAATCAAAGAAGCCATTGGTCCAATTAACTCCGCTAATTCTTTTTGGCACTGTTCAACGAAACCCGGATCAATCGCTTCTTGGGGTTGACTAAAAGCCAAACCGTCGGATTTAGGTGGTAAAGGTAAAGGCGCACTAGGGGGCGCGACACGAGTTGGCATATCTTCACTATTTTCATTCACTGCATTAAGGGAAAAAGTATCCAGAAAACTATCTGAGCCATACAAGCTATGATAAACACTCTCTAACCGATTGAGAATCACTTGCGCTGAGGAAGGACGCTGATTGGGTAAACGAGCCATAATGTGATCCACCACATCAGCAAACTCAGGGGACAATTCTGGGACCCTCTCTCGCCAGTTTAACTGATCAACATGGGAATCATACAACTCACTGGGATGTTTTCCCGTTAATAGGTAGACAATGGTACGTCCCAAGGCAAAAAAATCCGATTGCGGAACTGCCTGACCATTCAACTGTTCAACGGGGCTATAGCCCGCCGAAAATAGCCCTGTAACCTCTCCGCTCGATTGTTTTGATAAATAAGTCTCTGTGACCTCCCTAGCGGTGCCAAAATCGATTAAAACCAACTGCCCTGTGGATCGTAACATGATGTTAGAGGGTTTAATGTCACGATGAAAAAAATTATGATGATGAATTTCTTCTAAAATGCGTAATAACTGCATTAACCACTGAATAGCCATTTTTTGAGAAATGCACTTACCTCGCTGGGTGATATATTGGTTCAAATTCAGCCCCTCTATTTTTTCCATCACCAAACAGTACAGAGGCGTATTACTGTTTTTTAAATAAAATTTGAAGTGAGCATCGGCTTCCACCTTGGGAATCCCTGGATGATTCAGACGACCTAAAACGTTGACTTCCCGTTCAAATAGTTCAACATATTTAGGGTGATTGTGGAGAAGGACTTTGAGAACTTTATGGGCAGAACTGTCCTCATCTAAATTTTGGGGGTCACTATCTTGCACCTCATAGGTTTTGCCAAAACCGCCACCCCCTAATTCTCGAAGCACACGATAGCGTCCATCCAGCAGCAACTCTGAGCCACAGCTTTGACAAAATAAGGATGTGTCCTGGTTTTCGGGATTAGAACATTGAGGATTAATGCAAAGGCTCATCTGGACTTGCCATGGGTCGACCTTTCTCTAGTTTAGACTGCCAGATTCAGTTATACACCAAATTTGTTCCGAGTTTCATTAAAGAAAAATCATTAAACTTATTCGGGCTAGTTAGATCAAAAAATAAATGGTATTATAGGAGATTGCAGTATTTATTGAATTCCTTCTATGAGTTTAACCGCGAGTGAAAAACAAGCCCTGATTACTGAATACCAAGTACACGAAACCGACACCGGCTCAGCCGATTTACAGGTGGCTATTCTCACCAAACGCATTACCCAATTAACCGATCACCTCAAGCAAAACCCCAAAGATCATGCTTCCCGTAGAGGACTGTTGAAAATGATTGGTCGTCGTCGACGTTTGTTAGCTTATATCAATGGGAAAGACTCCAACCGTTATCAAACCCTGATTAAACGGCTTGGCATTCGTCGTTAAAAAAACCCACAAGGAAGTCAAGAAGACTTAGTTGAGGATGGAAGAGGGGGAAACAGGGGAAGACAAATAATTGATATATCTTGATTCTCCCCACATTTCCCGCGCTTATGGTTAGACCCCTGCATGGCCTAAAGCTAACCCAGCAACCAACATTCCTAATACTAAAAAGGGTTGTGCGCTGGCTTGATATTTAACATCGTTTTCTAGGGGATCACGCAAGAAATACATATCTTGAAAGGTGATCTGAGGAATGACTAATAGTAGCAAAATAGCCGCATAGAGATTTTGATGAATGTAAATTAGATAAGCTCCAATTCCCGCCTGAAACACATCGATCATAATGACACACAACCAAGCAGCCGTATTCACCCCAAACATCACCGGTAGGGATTTTAAACCTAATTGGCGATCGCCTTCTACGCTCTTGAAATCATTGACCACCGCAATTCCCAAACCAGCTAAACTGTAAAACAGGGTTAGGATAACGATTGTCCAGTTTAACTCCCCGAATAGAGCATGGCCAGCCCACCAAGGTAAGGCAATATAACTGGCTCCTAAAGCATAATTCCCCAACCAGCCGTTTTGCTTTAACTTCAGGGGGGGAGCCGAATAAATATAAGCCAGGAATGCCCCTCCTAACGTCAAACAGAGCATAATGGGAAAGTCATGGCCACTCCACAAATCCAAACCGTAACTTAACCCCAATCCTAATGCCAATAACAATAAAATTTGTGTCGCCACTTGGGGAACGGAAATGGCTCCAGAGGGAATGGGGCGATAGGGTTCGTTAATGGCATCGATTTCGCGATCGTAGAAATCGTTCAGGGTTTGGGTATAACCCGCCATCAACGGGCCCGATAACAACATACAAGCGGCGGCCATGAAGAAGTTTTCTACATTCCAGGTATAATGACCCGATGAAGCTGCCCCGCAGACCACCCCCCAGATTAAAGGAATCCAAGTAATCGGCTTCATTAACTGTAAGCGCAACTTCCAGATAGAAGTTTCTCCAGCATTCGCCCCTTTCATCCCTAATAATTGACGGGTTTTGCTACTTTTTTCGTTAATTTTGGAAGAAGAATCAGACATAGGTTACTAAATAATCAAAATTCTGAATTTTACATTGATTAGTCAAACCAACCAATATCTTCATTGGTCAATGGTTTGCTGGCTGAAGCCGGTGCAGTAAAGGGTTCTAACTCTCTCGCCTGACGAGTTAGGGCGGTTTCTTGTACCACTAATTCTGGCGATGGAGCAGTCTGGGCAAGGGGTTGAGGTGTTTCTTGCAGTTTAGCCTGTAAAGAGGAAATTAAATCATTTTTTTCGGCTAATTCCACCGCTAATTCTTCTTTTTGTTGTAGTTGAGTATAAAGTTTTTCTACTAATTGTTTTTGCTCGTTTAATTGAGATTGATAGTCTTCTGCTTCTTTGAGTTCGTTTTGCAGACGACTACTTAAGTCTCTTTCATCTTTGATTTCGCTTTCTAAGGTTTTAACTTGAGTTTGTAAGCTATCAATTTGTTGTTTTTCTTGTTGTAGGGCTTGGTTTAATTGGGTAATGAGTTCATCTAGTTGTGCTTTAGTCATACGACTCCGATTACTGGGAATCGTAGGCGTTGTAACTGTTTCAGAAACGGTTTCTGACTTGTTTTTTACTTCTTCTTGTATTAAATCCGATAATTTTTTTGTGGTCATGATTGATTCCAATCCCGTTGTAATTCTTCTACGACCCGACGATAATCGGCCTGGGCTTCTTTGGCATTTTTCCCACGCCATTCAGTTATGGGAACCCCGTCTAAGACTGCTCGCTCGTGGGCTTTGTATTGACGAACAAAGGCATGACAAGCGGGAATTCCCAATTCGAGTAACGTATTTTGAGCCTCTAGGGTTTCCTTTAAACTGCGAGAGTCTACTTTTGTTAATAATACCCGATGAGCGACCCTTAAGGGCATCACTGCCCTTTTAACCGTTTCGATGAGGGCGGTTAAATCCATGGCCGCTGGGGGTGTGGGTAGGATGATATAGTCTGCACAGGTGATGACAGATTTTAGGGCTTCTGATCGTAAGGCCGGAGGAGTATCGACTACGATTAGATCATACTCTTCAACTTGACGCAGTTTTTGCAAGATTTTGGGATTATTTTCTTGTGTCAAATCAAAATCGACCCCTTCCTTGCCCCGTTGAGTCCACCAACTGGCCGAACCTTGGGGATCAGCATCCACCAGTAAAACGTCTTGTTTTTCAGCCAAAATAGCGGCCACGTTGACGGCCGTTGTGGTCTTACCCACCCCTCCCTTCCCATTAATGACAGCAATAATGGTGGTTTTGGATGAGTTTGACTCTGATGTAGAATTCTCCTTGCTCATTTTGCCCTATATCAACCGATTCCATTATTATCTCATCCTATGGGTACAACTTTTCTTGGCCATCAGCCTCTACATCCTCAAGGGTTTTCGCGATCGCCGGTAATTGTAAATAATTGGGATAAGTGCCTTCTTCTTTGATGCGTTTAATTTCGCTGTCGGCAATGGGTAATTGATGATAAGTGGCGATCGCTTTAACAATGTCCCCCCGATCAATAATTCCTGCAACGGCACCGGCGGGGGATAAAACGGTGAGAGAACGGTCTTGGATGGCTTCTAGCTTCTCAATGATGGTCACCACAGGGGTTTTTTCCACCACGGAGGGAATGGTATGCAACGGATGAACAATGTCCCAAACGGTGACCCTATCCCACTGACTGCGCTCAATCTTTTGTAAGTCTTCGATGACAATTAATCCCCGATACCGTCCTTCCGATGCCGCAAAATAAACAATGTGATCATGCAGTTCACTGAGTAGATAATCTTGAGCAAATTGGATTAAGGTTAAATGGGCATTGACGACACGAAACTCACGAGTCATGATCTCAGCCGCTTTGATGGTGAGGAGACTTTCTTGTAGTTCAGTGATGCGTTGATAATTTTCTGCATTCCGTCGGACAAACCAGCCGATAAAGACGATCCAGAGTCCACTGAAACTGCCTGTTAACAAGATTAACAATAGACCGAAACTAATGCCCAACCACCCGATTAATTGACCACTGGCTGCTGCCCAACGAACCCCTGTAAAGCGATCGCCTTTTAGTTTCCAGACAATGGCTTTTAGCACTTGTCCCCCGTCTAAGGGCAGGCCGGGGATTAAGTTAAAAATCCCTAGCACGAGATTAATCCTTGCCGTATCTTCTATCATGTAACGGATCAGATTGCCCATGGTATCTGATGAATTCAGCGAGCGAAGACTAGAGGAAAGGGTAAATAAGCAAAGAGATAATCCCAAACTTACCAACGGGCCTGCAATAGCGACCCAAAAGGCCCCGGTTGGGTTTTCTGATTCTTTTTCGATAGCGGCCACTCCCCCGAACAAAAATAGGGTGATCGAGTTGACACTAATCCCTTGAGATAAGGCGACTAAACTATGACCTAATTCATGGAGAAGTACGGAAATAAACAGGAATAGGGCTAAAATTAGCCCTGCGACCCACGCTAACCATGATAGGTTTCCCACTAGGTTAAGTTGGGTGATTTCTTGGGAATTAACTAGGGTAACTAATCCCAAAATAAAAAACCAAGAAGAGTCAAGATAAAGGGGAATGCCTAATAAACAACCAATCTGCCATTTTCCGTCCATGATCAAAGGTAGAGTAATCTTTTTTATTTTTTTTAACAATTTCTAGGCTAAGGATCAGCCTCTTAAAAGTTTAGCCGTGGAGTTATTGATTATTTTTTTACAATCAGTTCCTCGTCTATATTCTAACAAAAATGTCTAAAGAAGTCCCCACCTAAAAATACTATCAACTTCTTGATTACCTATTTAACCCAGTAGGTAGGGGCTTAAAAAGAAAAATCTTCCCGATCAATTCAATCCGTTTCCAACAAGTCCTATTTAACCCAGTCGGTAGGGACGAGAGCATGACTGACGATGAAGATTTCACCTTATCTAGTTTCCAACAAGTCCTATTTAACCCAGTCGGTAGGGGGTTCGTCTGAGAGCCTTTACCCAGAGCGGGTTTTCAGCCACAAATCGACGCAACCTCTGTAATAATCGTAATACAACCAGAAACATAGTGCAAGTTGACTTTTTGCTTTATTAAATGGGTAAGGTGGGCAATGCCCACCTTACTCTTTCCTACAAGAAATATTATTGAAGAAGCAGTTCCCTTATCTTGTCTTTATAAATGGGATATGACACGAACGCTGTAGCACTACAGATAAGTAACCCCTCGGCCTCTGTTATTTTCAAACACATACTCATCAATTCCTTTCCATTCATTGTTGCATTAAATGATTGTGGATAATTTATAGCAAATATCTCCGGGTCTGCACAGGCCTTAATCACTCGGTGTCCATTCCCATCAACAGCTATGGGTATGGTGAATTCATTAGCCTTGGCCTTCACCGTAATGCGCTCTTGGACTAAGGGTAAATTGAAAACTATTACCCCAAATTCTTCTTCCATTATCTTCCTGCATAGGATTGATTCATCGAATTTATTTCGATTAGCAATCATCTCAGAAATTTGCATTACATTTCCTCCTTTTGTTAGTTGGTTTCCCGAAAATAAATTTCCAGGTGGGTAAACCATTTTTGATAGAATACCCATAATTACTTCTAAACTAACCATTCGAGTTTTAGGGTGGATAATACCTCCCTTACAGTAATCTTCTGACTATTTTGTGTACAATATAGTATTACAGCTTTTTTTACTGTAATTAAATGGAATTTTTCTATAGATATATAAACAAAACCCTTATAGTAAACTTAACACTTAATCCACTGAGAAAAATCTTGAGAAAAGGTATCCAACGAAAGCAAATTGATAGCAGAATCTTGTTTAACCAGTTCATGACTTTTGACTGTGTTATAGCCCCAATCAGCCAAAAACAAGTTAACTTCTGTTAAATCTTCTTGACTTTTTACTTTATTTAAAGTTTTCAATAAATCCTCAATAAACCATAAATTATTAGGGATTTCTTGATTAGATTTCAAAATTTGGCGTAAGGTTTCATACTTAGGTTGTTTGACTTCTTTACCGAAAATATTAGCTTCAGGAAAAGATAAATTTTGTTGTTTCAAAAGTTGTTTAACAAATCGTCCTTCTTTGGTTGTTATAATGTATAAAATTGTCGAAAAATCTAACAATTTACCTAACTTTTCTAACACCCCTGGATAAAATTCATGTAAACTCAACCAAGTTTCTAAATCAGTTTTAATCCAATGATCTCTGACTCCATCAAGTTCGTTCATAACTTGTTGTTTATTTAAGTTTTCTTTTTCGACAATTTCAACACAAACATTATGCCAATTACTTTCGATATTTGCCTGTTCATATTCTAATACTAAAGCCCTTAATAAAATAGGCATTTCCCAACCGGTTTCGATGACAGGACGTAATTGATAAAAAGAATTAGCCCAATTTTGTAAAGTATCTTGAGAGGAATCTGACCATATTTTTTGATAGGTTCTGATAGTGGTTTGGAAATATTCCTTTAAACCGTTGCAAATGACTCCATCAAAATCGAGAGCTAAAATTTTCGGGCTAGAATAATTGACCATGATTAACTATTGATTGTTCTGTGCTATTTTAATACAGAGCAATTGTAAAGTAAGATAAAAGTAGGAAGAATTTAAACATTATCGATATTAATCAAATGATCTAATCTTTGAGAAGGAGAAACCATTGCAAAAAGAATCAGCTTATTGGTTAGCTTGGTCAAAAATACCGGGAGTTGGACCTATTCTATTAAAACGGGTTTGGCAACAGTTTAACAGCTTAGAAACTGCTTGGAATGCTTCTGCCACTGAACTCGGACAAGTAGAAGGAATTGGGGCAAAATTACTCAATACCATTAAACAAAAGCGATCACAAATTAACCCCTCAAACTTATTACAGCAACATTTACAAAAAAATCCCCAATTTTGGACTCCTAACCATGATAATTATCCCCGTTTATTGTTAGAAATTCCTAGCCCTCCTCCGTTGCTTTATTATCAGGGACAGGTTGATTTATTAGAAAATCACGGCCAAACTCCCTTAGTGGGTATTGTGGGGACTCGTTACCCCACTGAACATGGTCGTCGTTGGACTCGTAAAATTGCGATCGCCTTGGTTAAACACGGGTTTACGGTGGTTTCAGGGATGGCTGCGGGGATCGATGGGGTTGCCCATCAAGCTTGCTTAGAAGCCGGTGGTAGGACGATCGCCGTGTTGGGAACGGGGGTAGATATGGTCTATCCTCGTCATCACAAACAACTCCATCAACGGCTACAAAAAGAGGGTTTAATATTAAGTGAATATGCAGCCGGAACTCCAGGCGATCGCCGTCATTTTCCCGCCAGAAATCGCATTATTGCGGGGTTAAGTCGGGCAGTTTTGGTGATGGAAGCACCGGAAAAATCGGGGGCGTTAATTACTGCAAGATACGCCAATGAATTTTGCAGAGATGTGTATACGTTACCTAATTCTCCTGATGTTGTCCAGGCAAGAGGTTGCTTAAAATTAATTCATCATGGGGCAGAAATGATTGTTACTGAGGATGAATTATTAGAAATGTTGGGGGCTATTCCTCAGTTGGATCAGCCTCAACAACTCTCATTATTTGAGGTAGAAAAAAAGGAATCTTTACCACAGTTAGAACCAGATTTATTAAAAATATTTCAAGCAATTTCTAATGAGGTAACTCCCTTTGATATAATTGTAGAAAAAGCAGGTTTACCCACTGCTCAAGTATCAGGAGGGTTATTACAATTAGAGTTACAAGGATTAATTACTCAGTTACCCGGAATGCGGTATCAAAAAACATAAATAACTAACAGATAAAATGATGGAAACCCTCGAAAATATTATTGAAAATAATCAAAGTTTAACCCGTTCTCAACTGAAAGCAGATAAAGGTTTAGTCCTATCTATTCAAATTAAACTTCGTAATTTAGGGTTATATCCAGGGGGTCAATGGATCGACGGTGATCTAGGCATAGAAAATACATTTACTTGGCGTGGTCTGACTCAATTTTGTCAACAATTAAATTTAACAGATGTTCCTTCGGATGCTGTTGCTATTAACCCTAAAATTGCTTCAGAATTAATAGAAACAAAACAGTTACCTTTTATTTTAAATCAGGCAAAAGATACTGATTTTATTCTGAACAAATTAACAGATATTCAAAACAATTCTCTTGTGGCTGCTAATATTGGGGTTCATAATGCGTTTATTGCTCGTACTTTACGTAATTCTCCTTTCGCTTCAGAAATAGATAATTATCCTCATTATTTAGCTGAAAAACCTGACGAAATCAATGTGGTTTCTTATGGTATGAATACCGCTTTAATGGGGTCCGATAAAACAGTTAACTTTACCGATTATCCCCATCGAGGAATCATTCCTAAAATTGATTCATCGGGTCTTGATTTTCTGGCGAGTAATATCTCCCATGCTTGCGTTTGTGTGGGAATTTTTGGAGATAATAATAGTCCTATCAAAACCCATTGGTTAGGACGAAATGCGTTAAGTCCACAACAGTTTTTGAGTTGTACTAAATTTATCGGAGTTCTCAACGCTATTGAACAAATTAATAGTCGTTTTCCTGGGGTTAATCTTGATGATTGTGTAATTGAATCCCCTAAATATAAGGTGCTTGATTTACTCATTGATATGATTTCTTACCGAAAGGAAGCTTATGGTTTGATGGAACAATCTAATCAAATTGGTGTATTATTTAAACGGTTTACTCAACGACAAGATTTAGAAGCATGGATAAGGGAAAGAACGGGTAATACTAAAGCTGAATTTTGCGGAAGTTATGGCACACCTCCCTTAATGACTAACCCTATCATCAAAGATTTAAGTAGTAATGCCACAGTTTTGAAATCAAGCAGTAATGAAGGAAAAACGGGCAATAATTTTGTCTCTCCTTATGACTTAGTTCGATTAATTACAATGTTAGGATGGCACTTACATCTAACTCAAAATACGCAATTTATTGGTAGTCGTTGGAAGAGTTTAGAAACCTTAGTTAAAGCAATGGGGGAAGACTCAGCGCGGTATATTGATGTTGCTTTAGAAACGTTAGGGGTGATTAATGTTATCAGTCGACCTGTGGTTATTTCTAAAGTCGGTTTTGGGGAAAGTTCTTGCACCTATGTCGCTTTTGTTAAATTAGTGGATGAACGGGTTAAACCGGCGAAACTGCGGACGTTTGCCTTAGCGTTACGGAGTCCTGACGGTTCTTTTGAGACACGGGATACTCATTTAGCAGCAGCAGTCACAGAAATTGTCAGACGTATTTTAACGGAAGAATTAGCTTAAGTAAAACGACGACGAAACCGAGAATCAAAATGATGTTTTTTTTGTTGGTTACAAGTTTGACATAAGGTTTGTAGGTTACTCATACAGAATATTTCGTAAACTTACTAATTACTTAACCCACCCTACAAAGATTTATGGTTAATTCATAGATTGACGAATATCATCTAATACTGAATCATTATTATTTTAGTATTCCCCGTCTTCTCGGTAAATTCTCTATATTTAGACTACACATATAAATGTTGTAGGGGTCAACGGCCGTTGACCCCTACGAGAATGTGTCGCTAAAGTAACCTATTTGATTACCTCCAAAGATAATTTTTCTGTACAAATGAGATATTCTCTTATTATCACAAGTCTTGGTGACTAAGATTAACAGGAGAATCTAACCAATCGTAGATTCTATCCAATTCGTATAAATTAATTAGACCATATTGCCACAAAAGCATGGGTAAGGGTCCTCGGGTTTGTTCCATAGAACGTTGAGCAATGGCAATGGAGTCAGCCGGTAAACTGAGTTCCTCGTGTAAGAAACGTAAAAATTGTTTATATGTGGTGTGTGACATAGTAATTTTGCCTTTGAGGAGTAATCAAAAATAAGGGTCTTGGTGGTAAGAACTGATCATGATTTTTGCTTCGGGTAATAATCCAATAGACACAACATTTTCTTAGAAGACTAACTAAATAACAGCTACGTTACTAGGATAATTTCATCATCTTTATCCTTTGTTTTCTTCTCAATAGATCAGGTTATCGGAAAAACAACTTTCTGGCCAAAATCATCCAGTTATTTTTCTTTTTTCTCTTCACACCATCAACCTATTTACTGGTGACCATCTATCAAACTTAATTGTCTTTTGCTATCAAACGAACCTAAGTTCAACCTAAAGCAAGGGTAGAGATAACTTGCACAAAGTCCACAAGTCTCTTTTCTCTGATGATCCCATGACTAAAATGTCCCTGAGGGAATTCTAAGGTATAAGTCAGAACTCCGAACTCAGGTGGAGTAAGTGCTTCTCTCCATATTATGTGTAGATCGTATTATAAATAATTTAGAAAATCTATAGATATTTGTCAACGATTGGGTTCATAAAACTTATTATTTTTTCAAGGCTGGAAAGAGGCATTTTCTATAAATTTAATATCTAGTTCATCTCCTACTTCAATTCCTAACTCTTTCGCCCTTCCTCCTGGTAGTTCAATCACTTGGTCAACTAAATTTTCGGGTCCGTAGGTAGGACAGGGATCAACTGTACAAGGGGGAACATTGTCGAAAACAGCTTTTACTTTGCCATGGGACAAAAAAATCATATCTAAAGAAATATTAACGTTTTTCATCCAAAACCTAACGGGTCGCAGTTGCCCAAACACAAAAATCATCCCCCGATTTTTATCTAAAGATTGACGATACATTAAACCCATTTGTTGTTGTTCGGGGGTTTTAGCCACTTCTAACTCGATGAGAGTTTCTTTTATTTGAACGGTGGCTTCAATGGGAAGGTATTGACCCTTGTCCGTCATTTCTTGGCTTCCGTCTTTGGCATATTTTGCCTGAGTGGAAGGGGAACATCCCATTAAAAAAAGACTAATTAAAAGAGTTAAACTAATTTTTTTTAACATGACTTGTAGAATTTAGAATTAAAATGGTTTTGTTAACCTTCTCGTAAAACGTAACCTACACCGCGAACCGTATGAATTAAGCGTTTATGATTGTCACCTTCTATTTTGAGACGTAAATAACGGATATAAACTTCAATGACATTAGATTCTCCTTGGAAGTCGTTTCCCCAAACATTGGCTAAAATCTTCTCTCGACTTAACACTTCTTGAGGATGAGACATCAGATATTTAAGTAATTCAAATTCTTTCATAGTTAAAGCAATGGGATTATTATTAACAAAAAGTTGTCGGGTTGTCAAGTCAAGAATAATATCTTTATATTGTAATTGTTCTTTAATAGTTTGGGGTGGGGTTAAATAAAAGCTGACTAATTTTAACAGTGCCGGACTATAATCGGTTTTTAAGAGATAATCATCGGCCCCGGCTTCTAAACAAGCCACCCTTTCTTCGACGGTTTCTGTATTAATCATCATAATTAAAATGAGGGATTGTTGCAGTTTTCTCAACTGCGTACAAAGGGCAAATCCTGTGTTATCTTGAGGCTGACAGTTAATCACCACCATTGCGGGTTGATGGATTTTGAAGCTTTCGATGGCTTGACGACCATCATTAATAATAATGGGGGTGTAGCCAGCTTCTTGCAATTCTGGTGCAATGCGCTGGCTGAACAAATAATCAAGTTTGACGAGAACAATACAAGGATTTAAACTCATTTTACTCTGGAAAAATTTCGGTAACGACTCGTTGTTGGCGATCGCTATTGGTGACAACAATATTATTATCAACTAGGGTGCCGACGGCTTTTTCTCCGGTTAAATTAAACTTAGGGTTTTGATTTTGTTCATAAATGACATTGCCATCGGCTTCGATGGTTTGGTCTACAATATTCCAGGTTAAATTATTCGCGTACAATTTACTATCATTCATTTCACTATTTCCTTTTACTCCCCCTTTCAGATAGGCCATATTTTCTGCTAGGTTAACATGACCTTCATTCCCGGTAATAGTTATATTTTGGGCGTATTGAACCAATTGAACCGGTTGACTCGAATAAACTTGACGGGTTTGATAGTGCCAAATAATTTC
>JASJBX010000093.1 GCA_030066295.1 Crocosphaera sp. | reverse complement strand
AAATTGAGGCCAGGTTCCGTTTTTTGGCTTCTGACGGGTTGACTGTACTAAAAGGCAAAACGCGAAAGTTTAGTTATCGTCAAACCTTAATTCGGGTTTGCCACTACCTGAAAATTCCCTACTCTAACGAAATGTCCACCATCGACATTGAAGCGGATATTTTCTTAAATTTGTTAGGAAAAGCTTGGAAAAACTTGCCGGCTGCTCAACAAAGTCAGTTAATGGCAGAAATTCAAGCCTCTTTAGCAAAATCCAACATTCCCGATGCCTTGCCGGTGCAACTCCAGCATAACCCGATGAACCTTGTATTAAAGGGAAGCAGTGCCTTTGCGGTCAACTCTATCGTTAAACCGTTGCTGTTGAAACATATTGCCCAACAGTTTGCTCTCCATTTTGCCCGGTATCAAGTGGCACAACAGGCAGTTATTCGCGGTGGGGCAGCCGTTGCTAACCAAGTCGCCATGAACACCGCACGGCGGGGAATGGCAGCCACAGCAGCTCGTTACGGCGTGGTAAGAGGGGTTTTCTCTTTTGTCGGACCGGTGTTGTGGGGTTGGTTTTTGGCGGATCTGGGTTGGCGGGCGATCGCCACTAACTATGGTCGCATTATTCCTGTTATTTTTGCCCTGGCTCAAATTCGCTTAACTCGGACTGAGTGTTGGGAAATTGCTTGAATGCTATTATTAACATCAGTTTTTATGAATCAATTTAATAAAACCAAGGTTAATTTACTGGGAAACAGCCTCAAGTTTGGGGTGTTTCTTTTACCTTTTTCTGCTGATTTTGGGGCGACCGCTCTAGGACTTGTTTTATTAGGTTTATGGCGACAAAAATATAAAAAGATAATTAAAAATCCCATTAACTGGGGTTGGGGATTACTGTTTTTATGGTTGGTTATAACTTCTCTTTTAGCGGTTTATAGTCGTTACAGTTGGGAGGGGTTAGGGAACTTTTTACCATCTTTTCTAATGGTAGCATCTTTCCCCTTTTTTTTCAAGGCTTTTCAACAACTTTATCAACTAGCTTGGTGGATAGTTTTAACTTCAATTCCTGTGTGTTTTTTGGGGTTTATGCAGTTATTTTTCGGCTGGGAAACCCCGTTATTTTTACATCGTATCGGCATCAAAATGACTGCTTATGGTCACCCAGACGGACGAATGTCTTCTCTGTTGATGTATGCCAATACCTTAGCCTTTTTTTTGGTGGTTGCGTTTACTTTAGCTATCGGTTTATGGATTTTGCATTACCGTCGTCGTTGTCTGAACTCGGACTCCCTTATTAACTGGCAATTATTGATACTAACAGTGGCTATTTTATTTAATGGTATGGGATTAATTTTAACCAATTCTCGAAGTGCTTGGGGACTGGCAGTATTGGGGTTAATGGCCTTTGCTATTTATTTACGTTGGTATTGGATTATTGTAACCGTTTTACTGGTTATTTTAGCAGTGGTTTGGGCTGCTTGGATTCCTATTTATCAAGATTTTATGCGTCAAGTGGTTCCCAGTTATTTCTGGGCAAGATTAACGGATGATTTGTATGATGATCGTTATGTTACCGCGTTACGAACCACTCAATGGGGAGTTGCTTGGAAGATGATGTTACAGCGACCTTTTTTTGGCTGGGGACTGCGAAATTTTACCCCGGTTTATCAAGAAGAAATGAATGTTTGGATGGGACATCCTCATAATTTATTTTTAATGTTCTTGGCAGAAATTGGGGTGATTGGGACGTTTTTATTTAGTGGTTTGGTGGGGACTATTTTAGGAAAAGGGGTTAAGTTAATGACGAAGATAAGCAAGGGTTTAAAGAAGAATGAAGAGGGGATTTTATTATTGTTTACTTATTTAGTTGCCTTTGCTTTGTGCATTATTTTTAATCTTTTAGATGTGAGTATTTTTGATTTAAGAGTGAATTTAATGGGTTGGTTATTATTATCAGCGATCGCAGGAATCACTTATAATTTTCAGCTAGAAAATGAGCAAATAACTGAACAAAAGTAAAGGAAGCTTTTTAGTTAACTGATGTTTTTTTCTAGTTCATTGATAATGGTTGCAAATTGTTCCATGGTGGTTGCTAAATTTTCTAAATCGAGTTCTTGCAATTGATTGGTTAAAAGCATAGCATAATTTTTTAAAGGATTATAGTGATAAACTTCTGCTAAATCAGTCAATTTTTGAGCAAACTTTTTTAAGTCACGACGAATCATGGTTTGAGATAATTTTTGCCAATTATCCTTTTCTCCTTTTAAGTCTTGTAGCAGATTAATTAACTTATCCCTATCCTCTAAATTATTAGCTTTAGATATTATCGTTTCTTCTAAGTTATCAGAGGATACATCTGTGTTAAAATTCGTTGAAATTGACTCGGGGAAAATTTCTTTTAATTTAGAGACTAATTCCCCACGACTGACGGGTTTTCGGAGAAATCCTTCACATAGTTTAGTTAGGGTTTCTTCTTCTCCTTGTAATAAGGAAGCGGTAATAATAATAATGGGTATATGCTTAGTTTTGGGATTTTCTTTCAGAAATTTAGCCGTTTTTTCTCCATCTAAGTTAGGCATTCTTAAATCCAGTAAAATTAAATCAGGCAAATATTTTAAGGTTTTATCAATAGTTTCTAAACCATCAGTTTTTTTGATATCATTAAACGTCTTAAATTTCTCTTGATAGGTTTTAAGTTCAGTGGAAATTTGTTGATTAACTTTTTCCATTAATTGACTCACGAGGTCATTTACAGTAGCCTTACCATTGTGAAAAGATAAATACCCTACTATCCCAACAATACCAACAATCTGTAAGACAAAAGGAACAATAATGACCATTTGTAGAGGCATTTTTTTGAGGTATTTATCAAATCTCCAAGTCATTACTTTCCCCCATGTTTAAGAACAATTGATCATTAAATCAGCAATCCCATCAACAATAATAATAGGAACATTTAAACGAGTCGAAACCGATTCAACCGTCATATCATCCAAGAAAATCGTATCGTGATCTTTCAACATGATAGAAGGTAATAAAATCCCATCCCCCTGATCTTGATCTTGCAGTTTGGAAACAATATCTTCTCCTGTTAATAACCCGGTTACAGTAATTTCTTGTCCCCAATAATTACTATTTAAAGCAGCTAATTTTACCGTTAAATTTTCTACTTGATTTAAGCGTTTAACCAGGGGTTGAAATGCTTGTGCAACTGCATTTCCTACTACCCAAGTTAGGGTTTTTTCTTTAGCTATTTTTTCAGGTAATAATTCCTTAGCAGTGGTTTGAAATTCCGTAATAAATTGACGAATTGAACCAACACCATTCCCAATTTGAGGATAATCTTCGTAGTGAGATGCGGGGGGTAATTCTTCCTGTGCAATTAAAAACCATTCATCCGCTAACCAAGCAAAATGACTGTTAAATTTTTGATAAAATTTTTGCTGTAAACTTTGAACTTGTTGAATCACTTCTTTCGCTTTTTCTTGACTAACAGGAATTAACTCATCCTCGGTGGGACGAAACTTGGTTAACCCCACAGGAACCACTGCTGCTGATAAAATCGTTGGTATTTCTCCTAGATAAAACTCAGCTAAATCTTCGAGGGTTTTTTCTAAATGAATACCGTCATTAATACCAGGACAAACCACAACTTGGACATGAATTTGTAGCCGTCGTTCTTGAAACCATTTAAACTGTTCTTTAATTAATCCAGCCCGTTCATTTTTCAAAAGTTTAATTCTAATGTCAGGTTCCGTTGCATGAACCGAAACATATAAAGGAGATAAACGCATAGCTTCGATACGTTGCCATTCTTTCTCCGTTAAATTAGTTAAGGTTAAATAACTACCATACAGGAAACTTAACCGATAATCATCATCCTTTAGATAGAGAGTATCTCGTTTTCCAGGAGGTTGTTGATCAATAAAACAAAAGGGACAACGATTATTACATTGAATCAATCCATCAAATAAAGCCGTTGCAAACTCCAATCCTAAATTATCGTCGTAGTCTTTTTCGATTTCGACTTGATGTAGATTCCCTTCCCTATCTAATACCTCTAACTCCAAAAATTCATCAGCGCACAAAAAATTATAATCAATTAAATCACGAGGGTTTGTCCCATTGATGGAAACAATGGCATCCCCCACCTCAAAACCAATTTCTTCAGCCAAAGAACCCGGTAAAACAGCCGTAATTTTAGCAGGACGAATCGAAGATAAAGTCATAGATATACGGTAGAATTAAAAATTATCAATTATTAACAGATTAAGTAAATTATAAAAGTAAGGTATCATTCTGTTAATCAATCACCCTTGAGAGGATTAGAACTTTCAAAAAATTTAAGATTTTCACAATAGTATCTCAAGAAAAATCTTGTTAGATTTAGGAGTGTAATAGTGATTGGCTAGATTGTTCTCGATCCTTACAGTGTAGGCTCTCACTATGATCATACCTTAACGGGTCTTGTGTCAGGTAACAGGCAATAGAGAATATTCCTTAAGTATTAAGTATTTATTATTCACTATCAAGCCTCCTACAAGTACCCAGAATATTGATGAATGCTTAGAAAATGTCAATGAACCTTGCTAATTTTCCTTGGTTAACCACCATTATTCTCTTTCCCATTGTGGCAGCGTTACTGATACCCATCATTCCCGATAAAGATGGGAAAACTGTACGTTGGTACGCCTTAACCGTGGGTTTAATCGATTTTGCTATTATTGTATACGCTTTTTACACCGGCTACGACCTCAGTAACCCCAACCTACAGCTAGTAGAAAGCTACGCTTGGGTTCCGCAACTGGACCTCAAGTGGTCCGTGGGGGCCGACGGTTTGGCTATGCCTCTGATTTTACTAACCGGCTTTATCACCACCTTAGCAACCATGGCCGCTTGGCCGGTGACGTTTAAGCCCAAACTGTTCTATTTTCTCATGTTAGCTATGTACGGCGGACAAATCGCTGTGTTTGCGGTACAGGATATGTTACTCTTCTTCCTGGTCTGGGAATTAGAATTGGTTCCGGTTTATCTCATTCTCTCTATTTGGGGGGGAAAACGCCGTTTATACGCAGCCACAAAGTTTATCCTCTACACTGCCGGCGGTTCCTTATTTATCCTGGTGGGTGCCTTAACCATGGCCTTTTTCGGGGATACGGTTACCTTTGATATGTCGGCGATCGCAGCCAAAGATATCCCCCTCAATCTACAATTATTCTTGTACGCTGGCTTTCTCATTGCCTATGGGGTCAAGTTGCCCATCTTTCCCCTACATACTTGGCTACCGGATGCCCACGGAGAAGCCACGGCCCCGGCCCATATGTTACTGGCAGGTATTCTCTTAAAAATGGGGGGATATGCCTTGCTACGGATGAATGCAGGAATGTTACCGGATGCCCACGCCTATTTTGCCCCAGTGTTGGTTATTTTAGGGGTAGTGAATATTGTCTATGCGGCCTTAACCTCCTTTGCCCAACGCAACTTAAAACGGAAAATTGCCTATTCTTCCATCTCTCACATGGGGTTTGTCTTGATTGGTTTGGCTTCGTTTACGGATATTGGCGTTAGTGGGGCCATGTTACAGATGATTTCTCACGGTTTAATTGGGGCCAGTCTCTTCTTTATGGTGGGGGCAACCTATGACCGAACCCATACCCTGATGTTAGACGAAATGGGGGGTGTGGGACAGAAGATGAAGAAAGTGTTTGCCATGTGGACCACTTGTTCGATGGCTTCTTTAGCCTTACCAGGAATGAGTGGGTTTGTGGCAGAATTAATGGTGTTTGTCGGCTTTGCCACCAGTGACGCTTATAACTCCACCTTCAAAGTGATCATCATCTTCTTAGCTGCAGTAGGTGTCATTTTAACCCCCATTTATTTACTGTCCATGTTACGGGAAATGTTGTATGGACCTGAAAATAAAGAATTGGTATCTCACACCAAACTCATTGACGCAGAACCGAGGGAAGTATTTATCATTGGGTGTTTATTAATTCCCATTATTGGTATTGGTTTGTATCCGAAAATTGTGACGCAAATTTACGATTCAACCACCACCCAACTCACCACCATGTTGCGTCAATCCGTTCCTAGTTTAGTGGAAGAAATGGAAGTGGCTTCTCGCTATGATATGGCAGTGAAAGCCCCCATGATTAAATAGGAATTGAGTCTATTTTGAACAGTAAGGTGGGCATTGCCCACCCTACATGGTTTTGTGATAGAAATCTTAAAATTTTCCTAACACTGGGGCAAAATAGGATTGATCTAAGGATACTCAGGTTAGAATAAGAAAGCCATTCAAGCCTCGGTCAACTCCCAGAAAAGGGACAAAACATCTAAGGAAAGCCTTCCCTTAGTATTGCTCAGCTTGTTTGAGAATGACCCCACATGGCATAATGATCAATTGTCCGAAATTGTAATCTCTATGAAAGTCACCCAGGAAAAACTCCCCGATAGTCAAATTGGCTTAGAAATTGAAATTCCCGCCGAAACTGGTAAAAAAGCCTATGAAACCAAGGTCAATACCTTGGCCCGTACTGCCAATATTCCTGGGTTTCGTAAAGGTAAAGTTCCCCGTCCCATTCTCTTACAACGGTTAGGAACCCGCTATATTAAAGCCGTTACCCTAGAAGAATTAGTCCAAAAAACCCTCGAAAAGGCCCTAGAACAAGAGTCCATTAACTCCATCGGTAACTATACCCTACGCTCTAGTTTAGACGAACTGGTAGAAAACTTTAAACCAGGGGAACCCTTCACCTTTTCCGCCTCTGTTGACGTTCCCCCCACCTTAGAATTAGGAGACTATCAAACCCTCTCCATTAAAGCAGAAGAAACGGTTTATGACCCCCAACAGTTAGAAGACTGGTTCAAAGAAAGACAGGAAAAACTCGCCACCCTGGTTCCCGTGGAAGATCGTGGGGCCGAAATGGGAGATGTCGCTATTGTAGACTATAAAGGTGTGGCTACCCCCGAAGGAGAAGAAGAACCCCAACCCATCGAAGGGGTAGAAGGAACCGACTTCCGGGTTGATCTCGAAGAAGGAAAATTTATTGAAGGGATGGTAGAGGGTATTGTGGGGATGAAACCCGAAGAAACCAAAGAATTACCCCTAACCTTTCCTGATGATTATCCTCGGGAAGATTTAGCCGGCAAACCGGTGACGTTTACCATTACTCTTAAAGAATTGAAGGCGAAAGAATTACCAGAATTAGACGATGATTTTGCCGAAGAAGTTAGCGAGTATGAAACCATTGCTGAACTTAGAGAGTCTTTAGAAAAGCAATTTAAAGAGTCAGTCGAAGACGAAACCAAACAGAGTATTCATACGGCTATTACCTCAGAATTAAGCAAAGTTTGTACAGTTGATCTCCCCGATACCTTAGTTCAGGATGAAGTTAGCAGAGTCCTAACCCAAACGGCCATGCAAATGGAACAGATGGGGATTGATTTGGGACAACTCTTCACCCAAGAAAACTTACCCAAATTAAGAGAAAATGCCCGTCCTGAAGCTATTGAAAGACTGAAACAAACCTTAATTTTACAAGAAATTGCTAAAGTCGAGTCTATTACGCTAGAAGAGGCAGAAATTGAAGAAAGAAGCAACGAAATTAAGGAACAATTACAAGGGCAAGAAGTTGATCCCGATAAATTACGAGACGTGGTAGAGGAACAATTAACCACCGAGAAAACTCTCAATTGGTTACAAGAAAAAGCCACTGTGGAATTAGTTCCCAAAGGAACCTTAGAAGCAGAAAATAAAGCGGAGACGGAAGAAGGCGAAGAACAAACAGAAACAGAAACAGAAGAATAACAAATAATATCAATCAAGAGTCTTTCTGCTGTTTAGAAAGACTCTTTTAACTAAAAAGGTGGACAATGTCCACCTAATTTTTTACTCTAACGTGAGTTCGGGATAAGCTAAAAAGATAATTCTATCGTTAATCGAACTCCGAACTCCGAACTCAGGTTATTTAGTTAAACGAGTTAACACTTGATTAGACCGTTCAACAAAGGATTTCATCCCCTCACCATCCAGTCCTTTTTGGGCAATTAAAGCTAAATCATAGATATGTTGACACAACATTTTAGCCATTTCTGCGGAAGGAGAATCCCCTCCTGCTTGGATAATACTTCCCTGACTTAATTGATAGATATTTTCGATCAAGGGATGGGTGGTATTAATCACAAAAACGTGTTCATCAGGGAAGTCCATCACCTGTTGTTGAGACATGGCCATCATCTCCCGTAACCGTCTCATTGCTTCCGGTAATAATACCATTGCGGGGGGTGTACTTTCAGGAGTATCGGATTTTAATGCCTGGGTTTTAATGTTGACTTTAGGGTTATTTAAAGCCTTCTCAAATATTTCCTTAATTTGATCGCTGCGGGTTTTATTTGTGTTGGGATCAACAATTTCATCCGCTTTATCTTTTTGTAGCAAAGTATCATCTAATTCCGAATCCACCCGAGAGAATTTCACATCAGAATACTCTTTCTCTAGGAAGGGAATAAAGTAATTGGTATCAATGAAAGAGTCCATAAAGAGGATCTCTAATCCTTGATTTTTGTACAGTTCTACATAAGTAGCTTGGGTGTCCGGATCGGTACAGTAAAAGATGCGATTTTCGTGTCTTTCCTTATTCCGTTCCAGATAAGCGGGTAAGGTGGTATAACCTTCATGTTCGTAGCTAAATTTTTCATCTTCATCGGTTTTCGATTTAACATCTTCCCAGAGATCCCCTTCCCCTTCTACTTGGACTTGTGGGCTTTCAGATTCCGATTGTTTTGAAGGTTTATCAGCTTTGTAAGTAGTTTTATAGATGAGAATATCCTCAACTTGCTTTTTAAATTTCTCATCTTTAAGAGAACCATATTTGATAAAGGTTCCTACATCTTGCCAGCATTTAACATACTCTTCGGGAGTCTCATTATAGATAGATTTGAGGCGATCAGCGATTTTTTTGGCGATATGATTAGCAATACTGCGAACCGTCCGATGATTGGTTAACGCACTTCTAGAAACATTTAAGGGAATATCTGGACTATCAATTACTCCCCTTAATGGCATTAAGAATTCTGGGATAATTTCCTCACAGTGATCGTTAACAAAAACCTGATTACAGAACAGTTTAATATGACCTTGCGAAACATCAACATCAGGCCGCAATTTAGGAAAGTATAAGATCCCGTTTAAAAGATAGGGATAATCAGTGTTTAAATGTACCCATAATAGAGGATCTTCTTGGAAAGGATAGAGATAACGATAAAACTCTAAATAGTCTTCATCCGTTAAATTTTGGGGTGATTCTTTCCAGAGGGCTTTCTGTCGGTTAATGGTTTCGTTTTCAAACTTAATGGCAACGGGAACAAAATCAGAATAAGTTTTTACCAATTGACGAATTCGTTGAGGTTCTAAATATTCCTGTTCGTCGTCCATTAAGGTTAACGTAACGGTTGTTCCCACTTGAGTCCTCGAAGACTCAGTTAACTCAAACTCTGGGGAACCATCACAAGACCAATGGATGGCCTGCGCCCCTTCTTTGTAGGATAAAGTATCAATTTCGACCTGTTTAGCTACCATAAAAGCAGAGTAGAACCCTAAACCAAAATGACCGATTAAATCATTAGCTGTTTTCTGATACTTTTTAACAAATTCTTCTGCACTCGAAAAAGCAACTTGATTGATATATTTTTTGATTTCCTCAACGGTCATCCCGATCCCGTTATCATAGATAGAAAGGGTTTGGTTACTCTTATCAACCGTAATGGTAATTTCTGGTTCAGGAACCTCTCCCGATAATTCCCCCGCTAAAGAAGCCATTTTTAGCTTAGAAATGGCATCCACTGCATTAGAAATTAATTCCCGTAAAAAGATTTCGTGATCGGTGTAGAGAGACTTCTTAATAATGGGAAAAATATTCTCAGTGTGAATGGTGATATTACCTTTTTCCAGTACCGCCATAGCTGTTCCTTATTGTTAGAATAGGGTTGACATATTATCTTGTCTTATTGTCTCTGATTTTGACCATCCCTTCATCTTGGGATTATTACACCTCAAAGATGTGGATATCCGTACTTAAAACACTTCTATCAAAATTAGGATAGATTCTCGTCCCCTTTGAGAAAAATCTATCAGGAAAATTATAAGCGACTCTTAAATAACCATAACTGCCAATTTTTTCAAAGTTAAAGTCATCATAGAAAGTGAGTCGTATTAGTGGATTAAAACTAGCAGTGGATACAGGAAACCGTTGCCATTGTTCAAATTGAGGGGTGATTGTTCCCAAGTATTGCCAGCTACCAGCTAAATCAAACTGTGCCATTCATCGTCAATCAAATAATCTTCAGAAAAAACCTCTCTGTTGCCATGTATAAAGTCGGCCTCTTCTGAGTCAGTCATAGGTTTAAATATTCCTGTGTCAGTATCAGGAGCATAAGCCATAGCAGTGCTACCGGGTGGCAATTTACTATGAAGAATAAAATAAAAATCAGGATGATCAGGAGTAAAAATCAAACTCATAATATGCCCTCAATTTTTAACAGAATGTTGGCAGAAGTCCCTACCTAAAAATACTACACTCGACGAGTTTCAGCACTTGCTCGATAAAATGGGGGTGACGGCCAATTAAAGAGGATGACTCTTAACGTTAACGGTGGCACTCGTTTTCGGACATGAGTTCTCATCTGTTCACCCATATACATCCCAACATCGCGATGTTCGATGGCCGTGAAGGATCTTTAATGTCACTGCGTTGGGTAAAACCGTCCTCAAATTCTTCTAACCAATCCTCAAACTTACTTTTCAGCTTATCATCATCTGAATTATTGAGAATATCCAAAGCAGAAGTGAATAAAGATTTTAAACCCCGCAAGTCATCTAAATTTACGGATCTGGTACTTTTAGCTTTAATGATTCTTGCTGCTTCTATTAATTCTTTGATCTGAATTTCTGCTGTAGTGTCATCGTCATAATCATCATAACTAATTTCCACTTTTCCAGGTTGCAAAAACTCAGAATAATCGATTTCTTCTTCTGTTTCACGACCAGCAGCAGGATTAAAACTAAAATCTAGCTCCTTACTACATTCTTCACCCCAAACCGTTTCCTCACTTTCTCTATTTGACTCAAGAATGTGCTAGTATCTGAGGTGTTTCCTTCAAAAACTTCTACAGCAATAGGACAACCATTTTGGTCACAAAGTAGTCCAAAGACTATTTAGTTCCCTTATGACTGTCCATTAAGAAATATTACAATTTACATGGGTACAGCGTCGGAGCCTAATCGCCGTATCCCTTCATAGATAAGGCTTTTAGGACTTTATAGTAGATTTGTATGGGGGAAGTTCAGTTAAACATAACATTGTATTTTAGTACAAAATCTTTAACCCCCCATTTGACGATGGGGGGTATAATTTTTCTGAAAGTTCAATGTAAAGAGATGAAATACTTATTAAGACTGACAGTTTTTCTGGTTTCCTTATTATGGTTAATAACACCCACCGCTTACGCTGCTAGTTCCTCAGCCGTAACCGGTTCGAGTGCCTCCTACGAAGATGTTAAATTAATAGGAGAAGATTTTTCCGGTAAAAGTCTCACTTATGCCCAGTTTACCAATGCGGATCTCACCGACTCTAACTTTAGTAAAGCGGATCTCAGAGGGGCTGTGTTTAATGGATCTGCCTTGATAGGGGCTGATCTTCATGAGGCCGACTTAACTAACGGTTTAGCCTATCTGACCAGCTTTAAAGGGGCCGATTTAACCGATGCGGTGTTAGCCGAAGCCATTATGATGCGGACTAAGTTTGATGATGCTAAAATAACGGGGGCTGACTTTAGTTTAGCCGTTTTAGATGTCTATGAAGTCGAGAAACTCTGCGATCGCGCTGAAGGTGTTAACCCCACTACTGGGATCAGTACCCGCGAGTCTTTAGGATGTCGATAAATTAATAATTAGGTGGGCAAAACAGCCCACCCAGCAGTCTACTATTAAGTTGATACAGAATGAGTAATAAGCGTGTTGGTGTTATTGGTGGGGGTCAACTGGCCTGGATGATGGCCACCGCTACCGAAAAGTTAGGGATAGATTTATTAATACAAACCCCCCATCCAGATGATCCGGCTGTTGCGATCGCCCATAAGGTGATTTTAGCCCCCATCGATGATGCTGAAGCCACGGAACAACTCGCACAGAAATGCGAGGTTATTACCTTTGAAAATGAGTTTATTGATTTAGAAGCCTTACAAAAATTAGAAAATAAAGGGGTTTGTTTTCGCCCCAAACTATCAGCTTTATCCCCCTTACTCGATAAATACGAACAACGAAGTTATCTAAAAAGAATTGATATTCCTGTTCCTAACTTTACCACTTTAGAAGCGTTATCCTCCGAAAAGTTTGACTTTCCTTTAGTGATTAAAGCCCGTCGTCATGGTTATGATGGTCAAGGTACTTTTATTATTAATAACAAAGCTGAATTAACCCCTTTATTAAAACCGGATAATACGGGTTCTTTAATGGTAGAAGAATATATCCCTTTTGAGCGAGAATTAGCCATGATGGTTGCTCGTAATGCTCAAGGAATAATCGTCACTTATCCTGTGGTAGAAACCTATCAAAAGGAACAGGTTTGTCATTGGGTGATTGCCCCTGCAAATGTTACTGAAACCGTCCAGTTAGAAGCGATAAAAATAGCTGAACATTTAGTCACACAATTGGAGGTTGTTGGCATTTTTGGTATTGAATTCTTTTTAACCTCAGACGGTCATTTATTAGTGAATGAAATTGCCCCCAGAACCCACAACTCCGGACATTATACCCTAGATGCTTGTCATATTTCTCAGTTTGAAATGCAGTTAAGAGCAGTAACAGGTCAAGCACTAGGGTCAACTGAATTAAACTGTTTAAGGGCAGTCATGGTTAATTTATTAGGGTACGAAAATTCCCATGATGACTATCAAGAAAAAAGGCAAAAAATAGCTAATCTGCCTCATACTTACGTTCATTGGTACGAAAAAACAGAATCTCGTCCTGGTCGTAAATTAGGTCATGTTACGCGCTTAATTCAAGATGATAACATTGATCCAGAAACCATTACTAAAGAAATAGAATCAATTTGGTACGGTGAAAATTTTGGTTAAAAAATATCGATGATAAAACCTGATCCTTGGGGAAATTACGAAACCCATTGTCACTGGATGAAACAAGCCTTAGAATTAGCTCAAAAAGCAGCAGAATTAGGAGATGTTCCCGTCGGTGCAGTAATAATTAACAGTCAGGGGAAAATAATTGCTCAAGGTTATAATAGCAAAGAACAAAACGACGATCCCACTGGCCACGCGGAAATCATAGCCATTCGTCAAGCGAGTCAAATAATGCAATCTTGGCACTTGGAAGACTGTACCCTCTACGTTACCTTAGAACCTTGTGTCATGTGTGCCGGTGCCATTATTCAATCTCGGTTAGGATTATTAGTGTATGGGATGGATGATCCCAAGTCAGGCAGTATTCGTACTGTGTTAAATTTACCCGATAGTGCTGCCTCGAATCATCGTCTTTCTGTGCTGTCGGGTATCCTAGAAGGGGAATGTCGTCAACAACTGCAAAATTGGTTTAGAGAGAAAAGAAAGAAAAAACCTTAAATATTGGGGGTTTTGGTAATCATCTCTTGGTTTAGGAAACATTTTTATCAATTACATAAGTCACGTATTATACAATTAACTCATTTCACTGAGTTAGTCTTCGATGCTTACTCCTCACTCAAACTAATCAAAATTTTAGAAGTTATTGGATGTCACTAACTTAAATCCCTGACATTGAACTAGAGTAATCTAAAGCTTATAGGGTTATTGATTAGTATTTTTTATTAAATAGCTGCTAATTGGTTGTCACTGTTTAATTTTGTTAGAATATAAGCCTAATGATCTAAAAAAAGTGTTATTTTAGTAGGTTTAAACCCTAATTACCATAACACAGACATCAATAGGAACAGGAGGTTTAATAAATAATTAATAGAAACCTAACAAAGAAACAGGGGACAATTGAGCAAGGCAGCAAAAATCATTGAGTAATCATTAGACATTGTGAGAATTTTTCTACTATTAGCATCTTTATCGATCACTCAGGTATTGGGCGATATCCTTCTGAGTCGAGGAATGAAAGATTTTGTCGGCTTTGATTTTTCTAGTCCAACAATTATTTTTTACTTAATAGCGTATATTTTAACAAATTATTGGATTTTAATGGGCTTGGGAATATTAATTATTTCTTTAAGTCTTTATCTGACCGCTATTTCTAAACTAGACCTTAGTTATGTTTTACCTATTCATGCGTCTAGCTATGTTTTAAATGGATTATTCGCGTGGGCTATTTTAGGAGAAGATATCACGGGAATGCGCTGGCTAAGCACCTTAATCATCTCTTGTGGTGTGTTATTTGTCGGCTTAAGTGACAGTCAAACCTCGCAATTTTCCCAAGATTATCATAGGAATATTAAGTCTCGTAATCTCCCTTTATTTTTTTTACCTTTTAGCTTAGCCGTTTCTAAAACCTGGTTGGCTATTATGATTAGTTCTGTCTCCGATGCTAGTGGAGACTTACTTTTAGCTTTGGGTATGAAAAAAATAGGAGAACTAAAAAAAATAACCGTTCTAGAAGTTACTAAAATGGTCATTAAAGTGATCACTAATCCTATTATTATTAGTGGAATTACTTGTCAAGGCATTGCCTTTTTTAGTTTCATATCCGTCCTCAGTTGGGCAGATATTAGCTTTGTTCGTCCAGCCACAGCCTTAACCTATATTATCAGTATGCTAGGGGCGAAACTTATCCTTAAAGAAGATATTAGAGAACAAAAATTATGGGGTATTATTTTAATTGGACTGGGAGTGTTTATACACCGTTAATAAAGAAATGCCCTAAGTATTTATACTTGTTTTTTCTATTTAGGGATGCTTTTATAACAAAAACTAAGTTTTATTAGCAAGAATGATTAACATCTCGTATCACTCAACCAAAAAATAACCTTAATATGCTGAGGACTAGAAATATATAGGGGGTTAAGACATGGGATATCCAAAAGAAACGCTAACTTTTGTCTCATTTCTAGTGACTTAATGGTTAATCTTCCGTTATAATCAGCGTCAGTCAGAATTGTTTATCAATTAACAATGAATAAAGAAGAACTCGTCAATATGATTGCTGCTAAGACTCGTCTTACTAAAAAAGAAACGAGTCATATCCTAGATGCACTCACAGACACCATTATGGAAACCGTTGCCGATGGGGAAAAAGTCGTTTTAGTTGGTTTTGGAACGTTTGAACCTAGAGATAGAAAGGAACGTAAAGGGATGAATCCCCAAACCGGACAACCCATAACCATTCCTGCCACCACGGTTCCTGCATTTTCCGCAGGAAAAGTCTTCAAAGAAAAGGTGGTCGCCTCTTTATAACCGACGTTGATTACCTTCATCTTCTTAACATTCCTCAATTTGAAAAAGTTGGGGAATTCTTGCTTGAAATATTAATTTTTATTAACAAACCTAACAATTTAGCTGACATTCAGTGTGAGTCTCTAACCTTCAATCAAAAGAGAGTTACACTGGAAATGAGAGGTAAAGAAAAGTTTATAGAAAGGTTAACAGGTGAGAATTATGGCACTTAAAGATTTTGTTCCCAACATCGACATCAAAGATATTGCAGAAGACCTGGGTATTCCTGGAATTACTGCTATTGTTTTACTTCCTGTATTAATTCCCGTTGCAGGA
>JASJBX010000092.1 GCA_030066295.1 Crocosphaera sp. | reverse complement strand
GGGAGCGGGGAGTGGGGAGCGGGGAGCGGGGAGTGGGGAGCGGGGAGCGGGGAGTGGGGAGTGGGGAGTGGGGAGCAGGGAGCAGGGAGCAGGGAGAAGTGATTGATATATATTCTCCTATTACCCAGTCACCCCACCCTCAAACTCAAACTAAGGGATTAACTGAACGGGGAAACCTTGATCCCGCAGAACTTCAGCCGTTCCTCGTCCGGGTTGATAGTTATAACCCCATTGACCGTTATCATGGAGAATTTGAGGGGTTAATAAGACAATAACCTCAGTGCGTTCAGAACTATCTGTTTGACTTCTAAATAAAGCCCCCAACAAGGGAATATCCCCCAATAAAGGAACCTTACTGGCCACAGACTGATCTGTTTCACTAATAATCCCCGACAGAATCAACGTCTGACCATCTCGCAGACGAATTAAACCCGAACTCAATTCGCGACGGGTCAGTAAAGTTAAAATGTTTCTAGCCCCACCTCCAGATTCAAATGCCTCTTGTGCGCCAGGTGCAGCAATAGTAGGACTGACAGTAAGATTAATGTAACCATTGTCGTCAATTTTATCGACGTTGATGGCTAGGGTTAACCCTGCATCTTGTAAAACTGGGGTAGTGGTTCGTACACCACTGAGGGGATCAACTTGAGTGTTAACGTTTTCAATCACCTTTTGAGTCAGTTTCACCGTTGCCTCTTGTCCTTCTTGAACCACAAGAGTCGGATCGGTTAGGATCTTCGCGTTACCGCTTTCAATGGTGGTTTCAATTTGGGCTAAGAAGCGTTCGGGGAATTGGAAGAAACTAGGAAGGGCTGAAGTAGCGGTGGCGATAGTTCCAGGAGTTACAGTGGTCGTAACAATTCCCGTTTCAGGATCAAAGGTTCTCTCAAACGTATCCGGTTCTCCAGGGGTAATATCGGTAATACCGGCAATAGTGGGATCAACCGATACTCCGGCCACCCGTCCAAAAAATCGAGCATCCTGAGGAACACGGATTAAATTTCCTGCATCGTCGAGCAAGAGCAATCCACCCCCTTGGCCTGGGGCAACAATGGAGCGGTTAAAATCAATAAAGGTATTACCGTCGATTAAGGGGTTATTGATGACAGGGGGATTAGTCACCCGACCGGGGGAATCTAGACCTCTGAGGTTTTCTGCCCCGGCAGGGCCATAGCCCCCAAACCGTAGCACAGCAGCCCCCTGATCTTGAACAATAAAGGCATCCCCCGCACCGAAGGAGAAGCTACTGCTGAAGGATTGATCATTAGTCAGGGTGACATCCACCACCTTAACGTTAACGGCCACTTGACGGCGACGGGCATCCATTTGCGTCAATAAAGAGGTAGCCACTTGAACATCTCGGGGTTCTCCCACCAACGTAACGGTGTTGAGACGGTCATCGGAGGAGACCGTTAAACCCCGCAATAACAGTGGACCGGTGGCTGAATCATCCGCTTCAGAAGTTAGGGATTCGAGGGTACTGGGGAGTTCTCTCCGTCCCACCACCCGTTGCGTTAAGGGGTCGATAATATCTTCCGTTTGGGTAACTAATCGTTGAAACTCTGCCCCTTGGGAGGCTAAAAACACCCCCGCGTTAGCGGATTTCACTTGGTTGAGGCGTAACGTGCGACTAACCAGGGTGCGGGCTGCTTGGGGTAAGCGAGAACCCACAAACACAGTGCGGCCGCGGCGGTTGGCCTGGAGTCCTGAAATCATCAACACCGAGTTAAAGACATCTTCAACCGGTTCGTTGGCTAAATCCAGGGATACGGTGGGTTCGGCTGCAGCTTGTTGTCCCTGGCTGGCTCCGGGGGTATCGGTAAACACCAAATTGACCCCCGCAAAACGGGCTAATACGGCTAAAACTTCCCTGGCCGGGGCTTCTCGTAGGACCAACCGTGGCACAATGGCACTACTGCCCAAATCGATTTCGGTGGCTCCTGCGTCAATATTAGAAATCGCCATGTCTCCCACCGGTGGAGCGATCGCCCGAGGTAACGTAGGGGCCACGGGCATGGTGGGTTTTAAGCTATCGGGAATGGAACTGTCATTGGATCTGATCATGACATCAGGATTCGGGACTAACACCTCTGAACTGGTTCCAGAACCCCGTATTGGCTTGGGTCCGGGTGCTGGAAAGGTTTGTCCAGGGGGTGGGGAATAGGTCGGCATTTGAGCGATAAAAAGCTCGTCAACTTTTTCTTCAGATATCTCTGATGCCATCACTGAACCTGAGTTGGGGGTTTGGGGGGGGACTTCGTCTTGCTTGGCGGCGATGATTTGGGGAAGGCTCTCCTCAGCAGGGGAAACTGGCGGGTTTTGTCGGTTAGGGATTAATGGGTTGATCGCCAACTCAGGGGACTGGGTTTGAGGGGATGTCTTTTTTTCCAGTTGGGTTGCCTCCTGACCGATGGGCCGATAATCCATGTTAGCCAGAGACAGTTTAGACTCCTCCATGGCCATCAGGGGTTGATGGCTCAAAAGCATTAAAAAGACACCACTGGTCATCAGGGGATAATGAGACTGTTTCACGGTTCACTCCTTGTTTACACACACACAACACACACAGGAACGGCCACTAAGGGCATTTAAAACTATTGTAATGATCTAGAGAGGAAGATTATTGCCCTTCTGGGGTTTCTCCTTCTGGGGTTTCTCCTTCTGGGGTTAATCGGGCTACTTCATCAGGACTCAGGGGTAGGATAGCATCTATGCTAAAACTGGTTTCTAAAGCATCTTTACCCTGGCTTTTAGCTTGGCCAGTGGCGACGGTTTGTCCTCCTTCTTGCTGAACTTCGACAATATCAATCACAAATTTTTCTTCAACTAAGTTAGATTTTAGCCCTTTGATCACTAATAGGGGTTGCAACCGTTCCAAATCCCTGAGTAGACTTTGAGTAGACTCAAAATCCCCTTTCACAATTAAATCAAATTGTTGCCGTTTGAGACGGCCATTCACCCCTGCCCCCAAAGACCCATCGGTGACGATGGTAATGGTTCCATTGGGTTTAAAACTGACCAATTCTGCTTGGTGTTCTTCTATCAATTGATTAATATCGAAGAGCAGGGTTTTGAGGCTTTCTTCGCTAGAAAATAAGGATAAGACTTGGTTTCTTAAGGATTCTGACTCCCTCAGTTTTTGCTCAGCTTCTAACATTTTCTGACTGAGTTCCCCGGATTCTTGCTGTTGGACTTGACTTACTTTTTCCGCTTCGGTGATTTTGAGTTGGGTATAGTTATCGTAAGCGGGCTTCACCAAAGTGAAGGCGACATAAATTGAACCGAATAATCCCAATACGCCTAAACAAGCACCGGTAATTTGTGGGGTAAAGGTAATGCCGAAGGCCGTCGGATAACTACTACCAAGGTCATCAAAATCCACATCGGTTTCGGTGGAGTTGAATTCTTCTGAAAAGGTCATGGTTTGATTACTCCTTTATCTTCTAGGGTTCTAATCCGGTTAACAAGACCAATGGCCCCACTGCGGGCGAAGTCTTGGATTAACTCCGATGAGGGGCGATCGCTGATGGCGGTGGTGATGGTATATCTCACCCCTTGAGGAAATTCCACTTCTAGGTTATCGGGGGCGTTTGTCGTTTCTACGGGAAAATCCTCTAAACTGGCTGTGGTAATCACCGTTCTTTCTGCATTGAGCAAGGGAGAACTTTGTAAGGTCAAGACAAAGTCATTGAGATCATCGTAACTCAGGGCATAACCGCTAATGGTTACGGACCCATCCCCTTGATTGATGGCCCCCACTTGGACATTGGCCGGGATTTTCGCTTCAATTTCGCTGAAGATAGCGGACCAAGGACGAATCTGATTAAAGACGGTGACTAAAGATTGAATTTCTTGGTCATTTTGCTGGACTTTGGCGTTAATCTCTTCAACACTTTGGTTTTGTGCGCTTAATTGTCCCAATTGACTTTCCAATTGTTGGATGCGTTGTTGGGTGGAAGAGGATAACTGATTCAGTATCAACAGAGAACTGGCTGTGATGGCGGGTAAGATGACCATGACAGCCCCACCGATAATTAAAGGCACTTGTTCTTTTAACGATGGCCCGCGAAGTTGGGTAATCTTGGTGGTTTTAGCACTGGTTTCCAGATTACGATCTTTAAGAAAATTAACATCTAAACTATACATGGACTACACCTCCCGTAATCCTAAACCTAAAACGGTTCCTAAGGCTGGCCGTTGAATGGCGGGAATTTCCTTATCCATTTCTAAGGATAAAGCAGCAATGGGATCGATTTGCATGGTGGGTAAACTCAAACGATGGGTAAAATATTCATCTAGTTGCACTAATCCTCCTCCGGGCCCCGCTAAAAGGAGTTGCACCACTTCGAGTTCTTCGCTTTGGTTTAAGTAGAAGTTGATCGAACGGCGTAACTCATCGGTTAATTCCCCCAGTACCCGCATCAAGGCGGTCATTCCAGGGTTTACCGCCGTTCCTTGGGTGGTTAAGCTATCGAACTGGGTGACAGGAATGGTCATTCCTTGGAGAATTTCCGGGTTACGAGAAGGGGGTAAATTCATCGCCCGTGACAGGGCATTTTGCATCTGAAAGGTGCCAATGGGAACGGTTCGAGAAAATTGCGGAACCCCCTCGACCACGATCGCAATTTCTGTACTATCGAACTCCACATCGACTAAAACCGTCGCTTCTGTGGACCCAAATTGTCGCAGTTGTTCGCGAATGGTACGAATGACTGAAAAACTGTTTATTTCTAAGACATCAATTTGTAATCCGGCTTGACCGAAGGTGTCCATATAGGAGTCGGTCACTTCCCGTCGGGTGGCCACCAGCAACACTTGGACTTTTTCGATGCCATCCTCATCTTCAAAGAAGCCTAATTTTTGATAGTCTAGGTCTACTTCTTCTCGGGGATAGGGTAAATACAAAGCCGCTTCGTGATTGAGAACCATATCTCGCAATTCTGCTTCATCCAGTTCAGCCGGAACGGGAATAATGCGAATAATGGCCTCTCGCATGGGAACAGCCGTGGCAATCCGTTTCGTTTTAACTTTGTTTTCGGCAAAGAACTCCTGGATTAACTCAGCTAACCCAGGGGAATCAATGATTTTGCCCTCCTCGAAGATGCCTTCGGGTACCTCCGCCGTGCAGAATTTGGCAATTTTATAACCTTGACCCTGTTTGGCCAGTTTGACTAGGTTCAATCGTTCGGGGGTGATTTCTAAACCCACCCCGTCGGACTTTCCCCCAAATAAACCCCCAAGGGTGTCTCGGATACGACTTAACATATCTTTATTGAATGAAACTGAACTGATTAACTAATGGGTAACCAGAAAAACCAGTGTTGATCAAAATCACACCGATCAGGTTCCCGTTCCAATGTAACTTAAATTTTTGTGACATCCCAGGTACTTAACGTTTTGTTGTACACTGCCTATTTTGGAGGTCACTGCTAAAATTCAATAGACTGACGTTCTGAGAATTGCCTAATCATCAAATGCTAAACATAACAAAGCCATTCAATCAACTGGTATGGACATTGGTATTCAGTGGAGTTTCGGCCCTTTCTGTCTTAGGCCAAGAAACACCGGACCATTCCTCTTCTTTACTCTCTCCAGAAACCGGGGTTGACTACACACCGCTACAAGAAGATTTACAACGACAACAATGGCTACAAGCCAACGAAACCACCACGACCCTGATGTTACAATCAGCCAAGCGTGAACAACAAGGTTGGATACCCCAAGAAGAGGTGAAAAGCATTGCCTGTTGGGATCTAAAAATGATCGATAGTCTCTGGAAACAATATTCTGGAGGCAGATTTGGCTTTACGGTTCAGTTTCCCATCTTTGTCGAAACCGGTAACCGACCCGGTCGCCTGGTGGATACAGAAGCCTATGATAACTTTGGTACCCGCATCGGATGGCGTAAAGACGGACAATGGATACAATTCAAATACAGTCTTGACTACAGTTTAGATGCCCCAGTGGGTCATTTGCCCAACCCTCGACCCGAATACCAAATTACTGGGGGAAGACTTAACTATACCGCCCTCACCCAGAGAATGGTAGAGTGTGGTTTGGTTGCTTATTCAGACCCCAGAAAACCCCTGAATTATCAGCCTTGATGGAAAATTAACGAAACTTCAAACCCAAAAGTCGTTTATTTTGCTAAATTTTAAATGATACTAAAGATAGTTGTCCCATGAAACCCCTAAAATACTCTCAACAATGGCTAGGAACTGCTTTGATGGTTTCTCTAGTAACCGTAGGTTGTGCCTCTAACGAACCCGGTGCCACCGGTCCCCAAGCGGTTGAAGTCAAACTAGAAACCCTAAAACCCGCCACCCTAGTTGATAGTAATGCCTACGTGGGAACCCTCGAAGCCAGACAAAGGGTGGAACTAGCCCCCAGTCGTACCAGTGGCAGAATTAAGCAAATTTTAGTCAGGGAAGGGGATGTGGTTCGTCAAGGACAAAGATTAATCGAAATTGAACCCCAACAAGAACAACAAGATTTAGTCGCCGCTACGGGTAATTTAAAGGTGGCCATGGCTGATCTCAAAGCAGCCGAAGCCGAATATAGACAGCGAGAAGCGGAACGCGATCGCGCTTCAGCCGACGTAGAAACCGCTAAGGCTGATTTAGCCAGTGTCGAAGCCCAAGTACAACGAGTTAAAGCCGAGTTAACCTTGGCCGAAGAAGAATATAAACGAGCCAAATTCCTCGAATCAGAAGATGTGGTTCCCACACAAACTCTAGACGAAGCCACTCGTACCCTCAACGCCACCCAAGCTGAGTTAGAATCCACTGAAAAAACCCGTGACGCTCAAAAACAAGCCCTCAAAGCTCAAGAAAAAAACCTCCAGGCAGCCGAAAGACGGGTAGATCAATCGTTAGCAAACGTGGATAGTCGTCAATCGGCCATTGTTCAGGCCCAAGGCCAACAGGGCGCAACAGCAGTGACCTTAGGATATAATTTCTTAGAGTCTCCCATTACGGGAGTGATTGGTGAGTTTAATGAGAAAAAAATTGGTGATAGTGTCAGCGTGGGGGAACGAATCACGACCATTACCGATAACCAAGTCTTCTATCTCAACGTCAATATTCCTATCGAAAACCGTAACCGTCTCCGTAAAGGACTCCCCGTGGAACTCATTAACCGTGATAATAGTCCCGGCACTCGCGGACAAATCACCTACATTGCACCTCAAGTGGACCAAAATGCTCAGTCAGTTCTCGTTAAGATGGCCTTTCGTAACGATGGCAGCCTACGGGATAGACAATATGTGCAAGCGCGGGTGATCTGGGAAACGCAACCAGGGGTTTTAGTTCCCACCAGCGCGGTGAGTAGTTTAGGAGGACAAAAATTCGTCTTTTTAGCTCAACCTGGGGAGTCTGAAAATAGTTTAGTGGCGAAACAGGTGCCAGTGGAAGTGGGTGCCATTCAAGGACAATCTTATCAGGTGGTTTCTGGGGTTAAACCCGGCGATCGCATTGCGGTAAGTCGCATTCTTGACCTCAAGGATGGCCGCGCCATTCAAGAAGCATCTTTGACCACTCAGTAATCAACGATTGGAAACCATCAGAAATCAGTAGGGGCTTAATATTATTAAGCCCTTTTGTCTCATTACCTAGTCAAGACGCATTATTGAACAAAATGGCTTTTTTGCCCAGAAAACGATTTTCTCAAGTCTGAGATAGGATAAAAGTAGGCTGAGAACGTTTTTTTGTTCGCTAGAAACAGAACGGAGTGAGGAACTTTCACGTAGCGGTATAGGAGTTGTATGAAACAATTATCTGATCTATCTTCAGAACAATTATGGAACTGGTTAACCCAAGCATCTCAACAAGCAAAAAAGGGGAAATTACCCCAGTATATCCCTTTATTACAAGAAACTGAGCCGAGTTTATTAGCGGTTTGTGTGATAACGAAAGATCGTTATCCCCTTACCCAAGGAGATAGTCATATTAACTTTCCGTTGATGAGTATCATTAAACCTTTTTTGTTACTTTATTTACTATCGAAATTAGGAGAAGAATTCATTTTCACACAAGTTGGATCTTACCCTTCTAATTATCCCTTTAATTCCCTAGAACAATTACAACTCGATCAAGGATTTCCCCGTAATCCTATGATCAATAGTGGGGCATTGACCTTAGCGTCTTTACTCCCTGGAGAAGATAGTAATACCAGATGTCAAAATTTACAACAGTGGTTAAATCAACAGGGGAAATGTCAGTTATTTGTTGATAAATTGATGTTAGAATCAGTAGAATCTTTACCCAATGCTTCCAATCAAGCCATTATCCATGAATTAACCAAAAGAAACCATATAGAAAATCCAGAAATCACCTTAGATACTTACAATAAAATTTGCTGTCTTTCTGGAACGATTATTGATTTAGGTAAACTGGGTTTATTATTGGTAAACTCTCCCAATATTGAGCAAAATAATCTTTCAATTGTGAGAAAAATTATGACCACTTGTGGACTGTATGAAGCTTCAGAAAAGTTGATAACTAAAATTAACTTTCCCAGTAAATCAGGGGTGAGTGGTGCTATCCTATCTCTAGTGCCAGAACAAGGGGCGATCGCCTGTTATAGTCCCCCTCTGGATGCACAAGGAAATTCACTGGCCAGTTTGTTTATTATTGAAAAAATAGCGAATTATTTAACCTAAAGACCTAAAATAAGTCTAGCAATCGAAAAATAAATTAACACCCCAATCACATCGACTGCAGTGGTAATAAACGGGGCCGACATCAAGGCCGGATCGAGGCCAAGGGATCGAAACACAAAAGGTAACGCCGAACCAGCAACCGAGGCTAAAATAGCGATCGCCACTAAACTCACCCCCACAGAAATCGAAACCGACCAGTTTCCTTGCAAACCATAGGCCCAAACCGTCGCTAACACCCCCAATGCAACCCCTAATAAAGCCCCCGCCATCAACTCCCTTAAAATCACTTGTCCCGCGCCGAGATCCCTGATATCATCCGTGTTGAGACCGCGAATGACCACCGTTGAGGACTGGGCCCCCACATTACCACCGGTCCCCGTTAACAAGGGAATAAATGCCGTGAGGATAGCCATTTGTTCCAGTAAACCCACTTGAGACTTAATAATGGTACCGGTGACGGTATTGGTTAATAAGAGGATCAACAACCACATCACCCGTTTACGGGCGACAGTAAGTAAGTTGGTCTGAAAATAGTTATCTCCATCGGACTGAACCCCACCCAACGCATAGATGTCTTCGGTGGCTTCTTGTTGTAAGATATCGATCACATCATCCACGGTGACAACCCCCACTAATCTTTGTTCCTTATCCACCACCGGAACCGCTAATAAGTCGTAGCGTTGGATCACTCGCGCCACCTCTTCTTGATCGTCGTTGGTGTTGACAAAAACGATCTCTGTGGCCATAATCTCCCCTAACGTAACATCGGGGGAGGATAAGACTAAATCTCGCAAGGAAACAATTCCCACCAGATGGCGAAACGCATCAGTAACGTAGAGATAATAAACAATTTCTGAGGTGGTGGCTAAAGTTCTAATTCTTTCTAGGGTTTGGGCAACGGTAAAACTTTGTTTGAGGGAAATATATTCCGGGGTCATAATGCGCCCGGCGGTATGTTCTTCGTAACCTAATAATAATGCAGTGGTTTTTCGTTCTTCGGGGCTTAATTGTTCGAGTAAACGACGGACGACTTTAGCCGGTAATTCATCAAATAAACGGGCCCGGTCGTCCGGGGACATTTCGTCTACGATATCTCTGACTTCTTGTTGTTTAAACTGTTCGATTAAAGATTGTTGAACCGTTGAATCTAAATGTTCATAGACTGCGATCGCTTCTTCTTTGACCAATAAACGAAAGGCAATCACCTGCATGGACTGGGGTAACCCTTCAATGGCCTCAGCAATATCCACCGGTTGCACCGGAACCAAGAGGGCTTTTGCCCCTTGTAGATTGCCCTGTTCTAGTAATATAGCCAATTGGTTGCACACCAATTGACGCAACTCTTTACGGGTATTGGATTGTATTGCTGTTACGGGTTCATTCAAGGGTCACCTTTTCCTTGTACTGGTCATAATGATATTAACAAAAGTTGACCTTGATCCGAACCTCATTCAATTTTCTAGGCCATGTTATCTTGTAGAAGCGGCAGAAGGCAGGAGGGTTTTTCAGCTATTAGTTGGGTTTCGTTCCTCTACCCAACCTACACTGACTTCAATGACTCATTCCCCGTAAAACTCTTAAGTCTTCCTCGTCAAGGGTTTCCCTAACTCCATTACGAATTAATTCGGAAAAGTCTTCGTTAGGAACCATAAAACAGATGGCATATAAACGATTTTTGCCGATATTTCTGATCTCATGAATACCCGTTGGACGAACTAATAAACTATCCCCTGGATGCAAAGGAATATCTTTGCCGTCACAAACCGCTAAACCTTCCCCTTTGAGGATAAAAAACATTTCTAGGGCAAAGTTATGACGATGGGTGGGGGTACTTCCCCCTGGATCAAAGATTTCCACGCAAACAGTCAGAGAATCATCGGCCATACTGCTATCAAAGACGATAGCTAAACGGTTAGTATCCTGGGGAGTAATGCGAAAAACGAGATAATCTTCCGGGGTTTTGATCACTGGAATCATACAGTGATCGCTGGCTAAACTAGAAGGAGTAGTCATGGTTACCGTTGAAAATTGCTGGGATTTTCCTTGCAGTAAACTATTTTGCAAAAAAACAATCGATAAGCACACTTACCCTCTCGATTGTCCTCTAATTATCCTTATGGTAACTAATTTTCGGTAATTTTATTGACCCGCGGACTCGAAGAGGGACGAAGTAAGCGCGTCCATTAAAAATAATCACGCTCTATATCTTAGTAAAATGTTATAATACAAGAATGATTAGAAGTATTAAATATGCCTAGAAAACCGGATGAATACGCGGTGTTCTTATTTCTCTCCAGTGGCCATCGCGAAGAAGTCCGTTTTGCCCAAATTCAGGACTTTCAAAAATGGTACAGTGGAGAGATTGTTCCTAATTTTGATTCGGAACAATTTATCAATGTTCCCATTAAAAATATTCAGGGAGAATATATGGTGGTTCGTCCCTCAAGTATTATGGCCATTCGGGTTGAACCCGTATTTTTTGGCAGTGTGGAACGGGCGTGACACGCCTCCCGATGTTGATTTATAACGAAACACGGGATGTTCAAAACGCCTGTTTTTAAACGGGAGTTTTGAACGACTCGGCATTTTTATTTGGATGGGGTCTGTTCAATCTACTTCTGTAACCCGCCAACTTAACTTAAGATTAAACCAGAAATTCCACAATGTAACTAAAGCGATCGCTAAAAAGTTAGCGATATATCGGTTCAAATTAAAAACATTGAAGAAGACATTTAACAGTAATACATTAAGAATCAATCCAGCTAAACAGATAAGATTAAACTTAATTAACCGTTTTAACCGTTGGCGTTTTCCCGGTTGTCGTCGAGCAATATCTCCAAAGGTCCAACAATCATTCCAGAGAAAATTATTAATAATAGCTAATTCGGCTGCAATAATTTTACTTCGGGTTAGGGGCAGTCCAAAGGTATTGGGGTCACTGAGTAAATAAAGACCCCCCATATCCACAACCACTCCACTTAACCCGACGAGACAAAACTGGATAAACCGAGCGGAAATGGATAACCTTAATCGTAATAGATGCTGAATGTATTCGATATATTGTTTCCAAGTAACCTTACTTTCTCCGGCTTGTCGTTCCCGAAAGACATAACCCGCTTCGCCAATCCAGCGAATCCGCCCCCTAGCGGCCACTTCGATCAAAATTTTATACCCTACAGGACTTAAGGAACGACCGATAATGGCACTGCGACGTACCATAAAATAGCCACTCATGGGATCGGAGAGACGACTAATAACTTCTGGAAGAATCAGTAAACCCAACATTTGCGCCCCACGGGACAGAAACCGCCGAACGATACTCCATTCACTCACGCCACCCCCTTCAACATGGCGACTGGCCAAAGCTAAATCGGCCCCTTTCTCAATTTCTTCTAACAGTTGTGTGAGAACCTCCGGCGGGTGCTGTAAGTCAGCATCAATCACGGCTAGAATACTGCCTCGTGCCGCCTGCCAACCGCGAATGACAGCCGTTGACAGTCCTTTTTCTTCGGTACGGCGCATCACTCGCAGTTGAGGGTATTGAGGGGTTAATTCTAGGGCGAGTTTCCAGGTTTGGTCGGGACTATTATCATCAACAACGATTAACTCATAATCCCCAGGAATACTTTGGTCAAGGATGTTGCTTAAAATTTCAACAATACTTTGAATGTTGTCCGCTTCGTTATAAGTGGGTAAGACTAGGGATAATTTTAAAGGAGAATTAAGGGATTCATCCGAGGTTATAGGAGTCTCAAGCACTTGAAATGGGCCAGACGGAACGGAAAGGAGGGATGGAGTCATCGTCAATTGATAGGATGAATTGGCTAAATATCTCAGGGTTCAATCTGATTGGCACTAATCCTGAAAATAACATAAAAATAGCATTCTATGTTGACAGTGGTTTCAAGTTGCTACTATGTTTTTACTGCATATTTATATTTTTACTCGATGAATAATATTATCACGACTTTTTCTTTAGCATTAGGATTGGCTTTTTATCCGTCACAGATGATCATGGCTCAACAGATGCCATTACGTCAGGTTAATCCGACAGAAATTAATACCATTTGGTCAGAAGATGAACAACTTTGGGGAACCCCAGAAACACGAGGGGATAAATGGTCATTAATTCGTGCTATCAGCTATAGTTTGCGCTATATGGAGACTCCCAAGGCAGCAGAGGTTTATGATAACTATGCCATCCCTGGTATTACCCGCGATCGCGTTCGTCGTTCTTTACTCCGGTTTCAAGAATTGTTGAAAACGGCTAAAACCCCCGAAGCTTTACAAACAGCTATAGAAAGAGAGTTTATCTTATATCAATCGGTGGGTCACGATAATCAGGGGACGGTTCATTTTACGGGGTATTTTGAACCGGTTTATACCGCCAGTCGTCAACGCACTGCTGAATATCGTTATCCTTTATATTTTGAACCCAAAGACTTTAACAGTTGGAAACAACCCCATCCCACTCGCTTAGAATTGGAGGGGAAGGATGGGTTAGGCAATAATAGTATTATTCAAGGCAACGAACTGATTTGGATGCGCGATCGCCTGGAAGCCTATTTAGTCCATGTACAGGGGTCTGCAAGGCTAACATTGACCAACGGGGAAACCATAACCGTCGGCTATGATAGCAGTACGGACTATCCCTATGTGAGTATTGGAAAAGAAGTGGTTAAGGATGGAATTTTTGCCTTAGAAGAGTTAACCTTACCGCGATTAATGGATTATTTAAACGAAAATCCTCAACAATTAAGTAATTATTTACCCCGCAATAATCGCTTTATTTTCTTCCGTGAAACCGACGGCGCACCCCCTCAAGGTAACTTAAGTGTTCCTGTGACCGCAGAAAGGTCCATTGCTACGGATAAATCTATCATGCCACCGGGTGCGATCGCTTTAATTAAAACCCCTATTCCCTATGTGACTCCAACAGGGGAAATGGAAATAAAATTAGTCACTCGTTATGTTTTGGATCAAGATACTGGGAGTGCGATCAAAGGGCCCGGACGAGTGGATGTTTTTATGGGAACAGGAAAAGAAGCGGGCGATCGCGCTGGGTTAATGAGTCATACGGGAAAACTGTATTATTTATTGTTGAAAGATTAGCCCAAATAATGAGAAGAGGACAAATATTGTCCTCTCCAGGGTTTAGCGTCCGCTTTTTTTGTCTCGGTCTTGACGACGGCGATCGCGCCATTCTATGGTTGTTAGGTATAGTATCCCCCCACTGACCAAAACGAGTAAGGCAAAGGCAGTGAGAAAGAGTATATTGAGAAAATAAGATGTTTCCACAGTGCTAGAAACCGTTACGTCCCCAGACAACCATAGCAATAGACCAAGTGAATAAAGCTAACACGCTAACCCAACCGAGAGCTAAAATATCCATAGCGATTGATGTCTATAAAATGACGTGAGTATCAAAACAACACAAACTATGATATCTCTATTTGGTGAGGTTTTGGATAGTAGGATTAATAACTGTGTCAAATTTAGAGCGCATTGAGTCGGTTAAAGCGGGTTATCTAGGAGGAATGGCCTTTACAGTTGCTTATGTCCTCATTTTAGCCATTAATTACAGCACTTGGGATGTTTATGTTGCTGATGTCATTGGTTTGGGGGTTAAAGTGGCGATCTCTTTTATTAGTGGCTTCCTTTTTGCTGTTACTTATCGTTACATTATTCGTACGGATCAAAATGGTCATCTCAAAGATGGTGCAGTGTTAGCTTTTGGGTTAGTGAGAGGGTTAGTTCCAGTGGAAATGTCTTCTGATCTGTTTCATCATTTGGGACAATTAACTATTCTAGGAATAGAAAGTATTATTTGTTTTATTGTGGCACGTTTTTGTTTAGAGTTTGCTTTTGAAAAGGGATGGATTAAATTGTTTTCTTGATGTTTATATTTAAGATTAATCAATAAAAAATAGCTATTCATGTTTTTAAACAATAAAGTATAATGATTATTGAGGTAGTAAAATTAATAAAATATGAAATATATTAATCAAATTATCCAAGGAAATTGTGTTGAAGTTTTACAGAAATTACCCAATAAAAGTATCGATTTAATTATTCTTGATCCTCCTTACTGGAAAGTGATCCAACAAAAATGGGACTATCAATGGCGTACCGAAGAAGACTATAAGAAATGGTGTTTACAATGGCTTCCTGAAATTGCCAGAGTGATCAAATTATCGGGTAGTTTATATTTATTTGGTTACTTAAGAAACTTATTTTATTTATACGAACCGATTATTAATTTAGGGTTTAATTTTCGACAACAAATCATCATAGATAAGGGAATGAAAGCTGTTGGAGGAAGGGCTACTAAAAATTATAAAATGTTCCCTAATGTGACAGAAAGTTTATTATTCTTTATTTATGATAGTCGTCCTTTTATTAAAAAAATTCTCAAACAAAGACAAAAAGAATTAGGTTTAACTGCACTAGAAATTAACAAAAGATTGGGAGTTAAATCTAATGGTGGGGGGATGTGGTCACTATATACAGGTAATAATATTTTAGCTCAAGTTCCCACTAGAGAAATGTGGAAAAAATTAGAAAATGTCTTAGACTTTAATTATCCTTATGAAGACATTTCAAGCACTTTCAATATAGAAATGGGAGTAACTGATGTTTGGAATGATATCGATTTTTATGAAGAAAAAAGATTACATCCTACCCAAAAACCTGTTAAATTAATAGAGAGAATTATTAGAGCAAGTAGTCATAAAAATATGATAGTTTTAGATCCTTTTATGGGTTCAGGTTCAACTGCGATCGCTTGTTTAAATCTTGATCGTTATTATATTGGTATTGAAAAAGAAGATCAATATATTGAGAAAATAAATTCAAGAATAGAACAACATCAATTGAATATGATTCATAAGGAGCAACAAGGAATAAAGACTAAAGATGATCAAAAAAATAAAGATGGATATAATCAGCTTTCGTTGGACTTGCCTATTTAATTTATCAACTATTTTTTGATGTTTTTTACTCCCTTTTGCCTCCTGCCCCCTGCCTCTAATCATTAAGTATTTTCAGGCTTTTTAAAGCTGCTAGAGAGGAAGTAAATTAGTTCCTATTTGTAAACC
>JASJBX010000091.1 GCA_030066295.1 Crocosphaera sp. | reverse complement strand
GGCAGTGAAACACCTCAGCGGCGACGATACTTTTGGGGTAGCCCACTGGGACAATAGCTCGATGCCAGGATTAATATTTCCCGAGAACCATTCTTGACCCCCTCAAGAATGGTTCTCTTTTGGTATTAAAGATCGTTAAAATTGAAAATTAGGGTAATAATGTAAGTAAAAGATACTAGGAATAAAAACTCTAATGATTCGCTGGATATTAACTATACTGATTATCTTATTGACCTGGACAGGAGGCATAAAGTTAGGATTAGCGGAAACGCCAGAGAATCCTAATATTACAGAAAACCAACTCCAACAGGCAGAAGAAATCGCAAAAAAAGCCATAGAAGCAACAGAAACGGGAAATTTTGCTCAAGCTGAGGCCTATTGGACTCAGTTAGTTGAGAAATTTCCCAATAACCCTGCGGTGTGGAGTAATAGAGGGAATGCCCGTGTGAGTCAGAATAAGTTAAAATCAGCGATCACTGATTTTAACCAAGCCATTGAACTTGCTCCAAATGCTCCCGATCCCTATCTTAATCGAGGAACCGCCTTGGAAGCTCAAGGAAAATATTCAGCGGCGATCGCTGATTACAATCGTGTCTTAGAACTCAATCCTGATGATGCTATGGCTTATAATAATCGGGGTAATGCCGAAAGTGGTGAGGGTTATTGGGAAAAAGCCCTCACCGATTATCAAAAAGCAGTAGAAATTGCCCCTAATTTTGCTTTTGCCCGGGCTAATGCGGCCTTAGTTTACTATCAAATGGGGAAAAAGGGAGAAGCTATCACAGAAATGCGGAATTTAGTGCGTAAATACCCTATGTTTCCTGATATAAGGGCTGCCTTAACAGCAGTTTTGTGGAATATGGGCCAACAAGGGGAAGCGGAAAGTCACTGGGTAGCTGCCGTTGGCATGGATAATCGTTATCAAGATCTTAACTGGGTGAAAAATATTCGTCGTTGGCCGCCACAAATGGTTGCAGCTTTGGATAAGTTTCTTAACTTAAAATAAGAAAAAATAAAGAGTTGAACACACCCCAACTACAATCTATCCGATTTAGTTGGGGATTCACTCTCCTTTCATTTCTAACAATTAGACATTTTTTCGTCTAGATAGACTATTTGTCCTGTTTCTCTAGGGGGTTGAATCTATTTTTGTAGGCGATCGCTGATCTCTAAATCCCTAAGGGTGAGCCTTTTCCAACCCTTGTCACCCCGTCAATTGTGCGACTTTATCCTTAACGGTTGGGATTCCGAGGGGACGTTTTTTGCCATTGGATTTGGGTATATAGACTCGTTTTGTGGGTAATGCTTCTGGCATTTCCCATTCATTGACAAGTTTGACACGCTGTGCAGGGGTGTTTATCACCTCTGAGATGTGCATTCTTTTCATTTCATTACTTACTCTGAAACTCATCAGGGTGTGTCGGTTCGTCATAACATCAAAAAAATTAAAGATGCAAATAAGCCGCTTCTGCTTCAAGTTGACGGACTAAATAATCGTTATTGGACGATCTCGCCACTTCTAAGCGATGTTGTAAACTTTTCCGCAGACTTTCTCGATGGGCTTTGATGGCTTGTGTAATGGTATCTTGACTATTTTTGTTCATATTAAACATCCTTTTATTAGATTTTATGGTACAGGCTATTTCTAACATAACATTTAGCGTATACTCTTTAAAAGTTGTTAGGAAATATTTATGGCATTGATTCCCATGATGGAACCCTCAAAAACAAAGGCGATCGCTATTTTAACCGATTTTGGTTTAGAAGATGGATATGTAGGAATTATGAAGGGAGTCATAACCAAAATTAATCCTCATATTCCTATTATTGACCTGACTCATCATATTCCACCTCAGCAAATTTTGGCAGCTACGTTTTGCTTAATGAACGCCTATAGGTATTTTCCCGAAGAGACGGTATTTTTGGCTGTCGTTGATCCAGGGGTGGGAAGTCAAAGACGCAGTGTGGCCATTGAGTATTCCCGAGGGTATTTAGTCGGGCCAGATAACGGTTTATTTAGTGGTATTTTGGCACAAGATCCGGCAGTCAAAGCGGTATCTTTAACTAATACCGACTATTGGCGTGTTCCCCATGTTAGTTCAACTTTTCATGGTCGAGATATTTTTGCCCCAATCGCTGCTTATTTAGCCTCTGGGATTTTTTTGGAAGCGTTAGGAGAGGTTATTCCTATCAATAGTTTAGTCAACTTGCCGTTACCATCTCCTCATATTACAGAAACAAAAATAGAGGGAACTATTCAATATATTGATCATTTTGGTAACCTCATTACTAATATTGAATTTTCCCAGATCAGGAACAAAAATTGGTCGATTACTGTTAATGATATAATGATTCAATCTGGTTTAACCTATAGCGATGTTGCTCCAGGAGAAATGATAACATTAATAGGGAGTCAGGGCTGGGTGGAAATTGCTATCAATGGGGGCAATGCACAAGAAAAATTGCAACTCAAATGGGGGGATAAAGTCACCGTTATCGTTCAATAATTAATACTTATTTTTAACCTGAACAAATGATTATTAATACCACAAAATCAACAGAGAATAAACAGGAAAAAATATCTGATTATATTTGGCGAAAGTTTCGGCGTGATCCCTTAGCAATTTTCGGATTAATTAGTCTGGCTATTATTTTTATTGCTGTCATTATTGGCCCATTTATTTATTCAGTTCCCATCGATAAAATTGATTTTGGTAAAGCGAGTGATTTACCCAGTTTAGATCATCCTTTTGGCACCAATTCTCTAGGACAAGATATACTAGCTAGGGTATTATTTGGGGGGAGAATTTCTCTGACAGTGGGAATTTTGGCCATGTTAGTTGCTATTTTTTTAGGGACAACTATAGGGGCGATCGCTGGATTTTATGGGGGCATTATTGATGGTCTATTGATGCGGTTAACGGATTTATTTTTAGCTTTGCCTCAGTTACCTTTATTATTATTAGTGGTCTATTTATTTAGAGAACCCATTAAACAAATAGCCGGGCCAGAATTAGGAATTTTCATCTTAGTTGTAATGGTTATTGGTGGACTTAATTGGATGTCTGTAGCGCGACTGGTAAGAGGGAACATTTTAAGATTAAAAGAAATGGAATTTGTCAAAGCAGCCGTGACGTTAGGGGCGACATCTCATCGGATTATTTTAGTCCATTTGCTTCCCAATGTATTGAGTTTGATTATCGTTGCAGCCACGTTAGGGGTAGGAAATGCTATTATCACAGAATCGACTTTAAGCTTTTTAGGCTTAGGATTTCCCCCTGATGTTCCCACTTGGGGACAAATGTTATTTCAAGCAAAAGATTATCTAACAACTGCACCCCATACTGCTTTTTTTCCTGGATTGGCTATCTTTTTGACGGTCTTAAGTATTAACTACATTGGAGATGGATTACGAGATGCTTTTGATCCTAAAAATATAAAATAAAAGGTCTATAAAGTGCTATAATTGTTCTCTATTAAGACAATATTGACAATGATATTTTCAAAATCAACTGACTTATCTGATTCTAATGCCTCTTTCACTAAAAGAATTGTATCCATTGATTTATTACGGGGCTTAGTAATAATTTTAATGGCATTAGATCATACGAGAATTTTTTTTACTAATGTTACCTTTAATCCCTTAACGATTGAACAAACGAATTTACCTTTATATTTAACAAGATGGATTACTCATATCTGTGCGACTTCCTTTATCTTTTTAGCAGGAGTCTCAATTTATCTGGCTTTAAAAAGAGGAAAAAATAGAAAAACCATGGGTCATTTTTTGCTCCTTAGAGGACTCTGGCTGATTATTTTAGAATTAACAATTATTAAGTTTGCTTGGTTATTTAGTCCAGATTTTTTCTTGGCGGGCGTTATCTGGGTTATTGGTTGGTCAATGATAATATTAGCTTTTGTCATCAAGCTACCCACTAGAATCATTGGTATATTGGCGATTTTTATGATTTTAGGACACAATATCTTAGATAGTATTTCGGCAGATTCCTGGGAAAATTTTAGTTTTTTCTGGTCATTTCTTCATGAAAGAAAATTATTTACAACCCAGGGCAATATTCAGTTTTTTCTTGTTTATCCTCTCGTCCCTTGGGTAGGTGTTATGGCTTTGGGTTATGTCTTTGGACCGGTGTTTACTTGGCAACCAGAAAAGCGTTTCTCCTTCCTCAAAAAAACCAGCTTATTTTTATTAATTAGTTTTCTGGTTTTGCGAGGTTTAAACATTTATGGTGATCCGAAACCTTGGTCACAACAATCCACTCTCTTAAAAACTTTCTTTTCTTTTTGGGATTGTTATAAATATCCACCTTCTTTACTATACCTACTAATCACGTTGTCCATCACCTTGATTTTACTGTATCTATTTGAACGTTATCCATCAGCTATTTTTTATCCTTTGAAAATTTTTGGACAAGTCCCTTTATTCTTTTATATCCTTCATTTATGGTTAATTCATCTTGCTGCCATTGTATTCGCTTTACCTAAATATGGTTATCAAGCCGTCACTATCCCTTATTTCATCGGTTCCCTTAAACCTGAAAACTACGGTTATGATTTACACCATGTTTATCTCTTCTGGATTTTAATTTTAGCCATACTATACCCATCATGTTACTGGTTTAATCAATATAAGGCAAAACATAAATTTTGGTGGTTAAAATTTTTATAGAAAAGTTGGAAATTTTGATTATTGTTGTAGCCATGTTAGGGGTAGGAGGTCAATAATCATATTGTTTTAATCTAAAACAACTAACTTTAAATTCGTAAACTATCATTTGACGCTAGACTGATAGGCGTAAGGCTAGTATAGAACAAAATACCTGGACTGTGGGTCCTAAAGCGATGCAGCGAGGTCTTGGTGGTTCCCATCAAGACCTCGCTGCATCAAGAAGAACGGGGCTTGAACCCCTGATTTTTTGGTCAAAATCCGAGAACCTAAGATACAATGAGGCATCAACTTTAACTATCTTCTATACATAAACAGATTATCAATGACTGTATCTTCTCAAACCGTCCCCTTTGTAGATTTAACCCTACAACACCAACCCATCCAAGCAGAAATCGAACAAGCCATGGCTGCGGTTGTGCAACGGGGGGATTTTATCTTAGGAAAAACCTTAAAAGAATTTGAAGCCGAGTTTGCCCAGGCAAGTGGTGCCAAGCATGGTGTAGGGGTCGCTTCTGGAACCGATGCGATCGCTTTAGGACTACAAGCTTGTGGTATCACCGAGGGGGATGAGGTCTTAGTTCCGGCCAATACCTTCATTGCAACGGTAATCGGCATTATTCAAGCCGGAGCAACCCCGATTTTAGTAGACTGTGATCCTCATACTGCTCTCATTGACTTAAACTTAGCAGCAAAAGCCGTTACCCCAAAAACCAAAGCCATTCTTCCCGTTCATTTATACGGTCAAATGGTTTCCCCAACGGCGTTACTCGACTTTGCCCAAGCCCATAAGATCATTATCTTTGAAGATGCAGCCCAGGCCCATCTAGCCCAACGAGAAGGCTATACCGCCGGTTCAGTGGGGATGGCGGCTGCGTTTAGTTTTTATCCCAGTAAAAATTTAGGGGCGTTTGGAAACGGCGGAATGTTAATTACCTCGGACAAAGAAGTGGCTCACAGGGTTCGCACCTTACGAAATTATGGCGCACCGAAAAAATATTATCATACAGAAGTGGGTAAAAATAGCCGTTTAGACACCTTACAAGCAGCCATTTTGCAGGTTAAACTCCCCCATCTACCTCAATGGAATCAATTGAGAAATCAAGCGGGACAAATTTATGATCTGGGGTTAAAATCAGGGGAAGATAAGGGTGTTATACCCATGCAAAACCTCGCTCAAGAAGGTCATGTTTATCATCTCTATGTTATTCGGGTCAACGAAGCATCCCCTCTATCCCGTGAACAAGTCCAAGAGTTTTTGGGAGAGAGAGGGATTCAAACCGGTATTCATTATCCCATTCCTTGTCATCTGCAACCTGCCTATAAAAGTCTAGGTTATCAATTAGGGGATTTTCCGCAAGCAGAGATGCTGTGTGAGCAAATTTTATCCTTACCCATGTATCCTGGTATTACTTCAGAAAAAATTGCTTGGGTAGTTGAACAAATCGCTTTAATTTAAGTCATTTATATGTAGTTTAATGGGTTATTAACCATGCAAGCAACTTCAAAAATATCTCCGTTTCTCGAAAGAAATTTAGGCAACGTTTTAATTATTGCTTTTCTAGGAATTCTCTATGCTCCTCTCCTTCTTTTCTGGTATGATGGCTGGTTAAATAAAAGCATCAATATTGAACACGAATATTTTAGTCATGCAATCATTGGCTTTCCCTACGCTGCTTATCTTATTTTTGGCAGAAATCGCTCAAGATGGCAAAAGTTAGCCAATAAAATTAATCCCTTGGGAGGCTTTTTCTTAGCATTAGGATTAGCCTTTTATATCACAGGCACTAGGGAATTGGTTTCCCTTTCTTTCCCCATTATTATTACTGGAATTATGCTCTGGTTAAAAGGCATACCAGGATTGAAATTGAATGGGTTTCCTCTGGTTTTGATTTTTCTGGGAACCCCTAATGCGGTTCCTTATCTAATCACCCCTTATACATTACCCTTACAGAAATTTATTGCTGCTGTGGCCTGGTTTTTACTGCAACAGTTAGGGGTTAACACACAAGTAGATGGAATTCACCTCTATGTTAATAATATTCCCGTAGAAGTCGCTCCTTATTGTGCTGGGTTGAAAATGCTATTTACCAGTTTATATGTTACCCTTCTTGTTTTGGATTGGACAGGGAATTTAAAACATAAAGGACGGGTGATTACTTTATTAATATCAGCCGCCGCTATCAGTGTTACTGCTAATATTATTCGTAATACCTTGCTGGCAGTTTTTCATGGGAATGGGATGGATCAAGCCTTTTATATTCTCCATGACAGTTGGGGCGGGGATCTCTATTCTGTGGGAATGTTAGGAACCATTGTGGGGCTTAACTGGTTACTGGATCATTATTCAGATAATTCCACCATCACAGGGGAGGTGAGTAATGATCATCTTGCTGAATAGTTTAATAACTAAAATTATCCCCAATAAGGATATGTTTAAATTCAAAAAAGGACTCTTCACGTCTCAAATTGTTATTCTAGGTTTGTTAAGTTTAGCGATTGTTTTTATTGCTCTTCCTAGTTATTTTACCCAAAAATGGTCTTGGTCCGAGTTACCTGGAGTCCCAGAAGTCGCTCAAATGAGAAAGGTTCCTGACACACAATTGAACTTTCCAGGATGGACAACGGTTACTCAAAAAAAACTCTCACTCAATAATTATCCTTGGTCATTTCAAATGATTGAGAAGCCAGGACAAGACCCCATTGTTATTGCCTTAAAAGCACAAAAATATTATAAAGATCACCCAGAAGTGGAATGGGTTGATTTAGAAGGAGTAGAACGATGGAAAAATGATGGCTACAAAACCCTTAAATTTTCATCAGAAACACAGCCCAATGGTTCAGTAACGGCTCGCTGGTTTCAAGCGTGGAATGATAAAACCTATGCTGTAGTTCAATGGTATGCTTGGCCAGGGGGCGGACATTATGCTCCTCTTCAATGGTTTCTAGCGGATCAAAAAGCACAATTAAAAGATAAAAGAGTTCCCTGGGTTGCTGTTTCCATTACAATTCCCATGGAGGCTTTAGGTAACCTAAAAGATATGGAGTCTTTGGCAAAATCCCTCAGCCAACAAGTTCAAACCACCTTAGAAAAAGAAGTTTTTGTGGCTCAAAATTCAGCTTGATAACATCTATCGTCCAATTTTTTGAGCTTGATTGACCACAACCCCACTGACAAAGCGGCCATAATTTTCTAGGCGATCTTTTTGCCCTGATCTATCAGGATGTTTAAAAAGATCGCCTAATCCTGTGATTAATAAGGCTAGGGTCGCCATGAGGATTAAATAGTTACGGAAAATGACAATTTTTTTAGTATCAGTGGATAACATAGAAAGTCCCTTATTATGATTTTCAAAAGTAAATATAATAATGAATATTATTAGGTTTAAAAATTGCCTACTAGCATAACACTTTTATCAAAAGTTGGCCAGGGGGATTCCTTGTAATCTTAGAAAATAATTATCTTTCTAGGTGTTCAGTGTTTGAACGAACTGCTGATGAGACCCAGACCCGACTTGCTTTCTGCTCCCAACCCTTCTATCTTTGAGTATGGGGGTTTTTCGGTTGGATAACATGGAACAATTTTGGTCTGAAGTCTTAAACTTTTGTCAAACGACGACAACAGCGATCGCAGATACCTTGCTCGAAAAAGCGGGGAACATTTCCCCGACAGCTAAAGACGATGGTTCTCTGGTGACATCGGCTGATCGCTGGGCTGATCAAACCATTCGGGAGGCGATCGCTTCACACTTTCCCACCCACGGTATCCTAACGGAAGAAACCAGTCACATTTTTCCAGAGCAAGACTGGTGTTGGATCGTCGATCCCATCGATGGGACCACCAACTTCACCCGAGGGGTTCCCATTTGGTCCATTTCCTTGGGTTTAGTCTATCACGGAACCCCTGTGTTTGGGTTTGTTTACCTCCCCCCCCTCAAACAGTCTTTTTACGGTTATTGGTACGGGGAAAGCGGGTTAACTGGACCAACCGGGGCTTATTGTAACGGTCAACCTATGGCCACCAGTCCAGACACCCCCACCAAAAGTCATTTATTCAATCTCTGCGCCCGTAGTATAAAGGTTCTAAAAAACCCCTTTCCTTGTAAAATTCGCATGATTGGAGTAGCCAGCTATAATTTATTATTAGTGGCTTCTGGGGCTGCTGTGGGCGGGGTTGAAGCGACACCGAAAGTGTGGGATATTGCTGCGGTTTGGGTCATTGTTCAAGCAGCAGGGGGAACCTTTATTTTCTTAAAAGATACGGATCTTTTTCCCTTGACAATTGGTCAAAACTATGGTAAAAAATCGATTCCCTCTTTAGTGGTCAATCAGCCCAAGTTTGTTTCTCTATTTAAACCATTAGTTGAATGTGTTTTGTAAATGGTTGAACGCAAAGTTATTAAACTATCTCAAGTGGAATTGTCCTATCTAGAATGGAAGCAAGGCACGGACCCTTTACTATTATTACATGGCTTAGGGGATCATGCCCTAGTTTGGTCAAGTTTAGGGGATTATTTAGCCCAAGATTATCATATTATTGCCCCAGATTTACGAGGTCATGGAGATAGTAGTAAACTGAATAACGGCTATAAATTTGTAGATTATATTGATGATCTCAACCAATTAATGGATTATTTTGGTTGGCAATCGGCTCATATTCTTTCCCATTCTTGGTCAGCAAAATTAGCAGCGATTTGGGCAACCGAGCAACCGGAAAGATTTAAGGATTTAATTTTAATTGATCCCTTTTTTATCGATAAAATGCCTTCATGGTTTAAGGTCACGTTTCCTATTCTCTACAAAACCTTACCCTTTTTAAAGGCAATGGGACCTTTTAATAACTACGAAGAAGCCGAAACATTAGCCCGAAGTTTAAAACAGTATCAAGGATGGAGTCCCTTACAACAAGAAGTTTTTAAGTTAGGAATGGAAGAAAAAGAAGACGGAAAATGGGGAAGTAAATTTATTAAGCAAGCGAGGGATGAAATTTTTGAAGAGGTAATGAAATATGCAGGACTGACACAAGATATAGACATTCCCACCTTATTCATTAAACCAGAAAAAGGACTGAATCGAACGGCTTGGCAACTGAAACCCTATCGAACCTATTTAAAACAGTTGAAAATTGCCGAAGTGCCGGGAAATCATTGGGCTTTTTTGGTGGAACCATCCCCCTTTAATGAAACCATTAAACGCTTTTTGTCAGAGAATAATTAATTCATCTGTTATGTTGACTCACTAATCAGGGTAACATAAGCTAGAGCATGAGAATTCTTCCTAAGAATAACCAGAGGTTCAAGCGATACCCATGACCACCGTTTTAATTGTAGAAGACGATCCTATTAACCTTCGTGTTTTCTCAAAAATTCTCACGAAACGAGGGGGTTTAACTGTGAAAGGGACAGAAGACGTAGACGAAGTGATGAAAATTGCTCAAGGGGGAGAAGCCGATATTATTCTGATGGATGTTTCTCTGTCCCACAGCGTTTATCAAGGGGAATCTGTGGATGGGATCAAAATTACCCAATTTCTCAAAGCTGATCCGAAAACGGCTAACTTACCTGTTATTTTAGTCACAGCCCACGCTATGGAAGGCGATCGTGAACATTTTCTCGAAAAAAGCGGGGCTGATGGCTATATTTCTAAACCCGTTGTGGATCATGAACAATTCGTTAATCAGATTTTAACCACCATCAGCAATCATCAAAAGGATTAGTGTTTAGCCCAAAATAAAGGTGACTGCTTGGCGGCGGGAGGCAACCCCATGAGTCCGAGAAAGGCTATATATTGTCTTTTTGAGAAAAACAATTCATAATGAGAATAATTCGTCTTAACCGAGGGGAGTGGTTAAACAATTGATCTATTATGTTAAATTTAACTAAAACTTGGAAACATATTTTTTGTATTGGTATTTCATGCTTTTGTTGTACTTTGCCTAGTGTTGCAGCAGAAAGAATTAATATTATTTGGCAATCGTTAAGATTAACCCTTGAAGTAAGTTCTTTGGAACAATTTGCTAACGAAGGAATTATTAATCAAGAGTTAGAATTTTATTTTCAAGCTGCGGGTTTAGACGATAATCAGCAACAAAGCTTAAGAGAATTATTAGTCACTCAGTATCCTATTGATGGGGTTCAGTTATCTAAATTTCTCAACACTCCTACGGGGGAAATTCTCTTAGAAAGACTGGGTATTTTAGCATCTGTTCCTGGAGGTAGGAATGGAAAATATCTACTTAGAGGTGCATTGATTCAAGCTGCGCTAGATTCAGAAAAAGGATTTAGTTTTATCAATATTTTAGATAATTTATCCACTAATATTCAAGTCAATGTAGAGGAAATTGAAAAAACCTTAGAGTATCAACAACGTTTGGTTTTAGCAACTAATTCTTTAATCAAAAATGCTTCAGAAATTTCTCAGCAAAACATAAGTGAATTAAATGTAGACTATACCAATGTATCAGACATTAGAAAGCAGGGAGAATATGGTGTTAGTCCGGTTAAAATTATCAAGTTAGCTGATAAGAATCGCCAGCGAACCTTTGATGTACATTTCTATCAACCTAAAAATTGGAAACCAGGGAAAACACCAGTCATAATCGTTTCTCATGGGTTAGCTTCCCATCCTAATGATTTTAGTATGTTAGGAAAACAATTAGCTTCCCATGGATTTTTCGTAGCAATTCCTCAGCATATTGGCAGTGATCAACAACAGTTAGAAAATATGCTGAATGGTTATTCCCGTGACTTATATGATTTACAAGAATTTATTAATCGACCCTTAGATATTACCTATGTTTTAGATGAGTTAGAAAAAAGAAATCCAAGGGAGTTTGGGAATAGATTAAAGTTGGACAAAGTGGGGGTTATCGGTCATTCTTTTGGCGGTTATACCGCTTTATCTGTTGCTGGTGCGACCTGGGATTTTGAAAATATTAAAAATTATTGCGATCGCCAAGTTTGGGAAGCAAATTTATCTATGCTATTGCAATGTCAAACCTTAGAATTACCGAAACAAGACTACAATTTTCGGGATACAAGAGTAGGGGCAATCGCCATTATCAATCCTGTGAATAGTGTTATTTTTGGTTCTCAAGGACTCAGTAAGGTTGATATTCCTATTATAATTAGTGCAGGAACAAATGACCCGGCAACCCCTCCAATTATTGAACAAATTAGAACATTTGCTTGGGTTAAAAGTGAGGATAAATATTTATTTGTTATGGAAGGTCAAGCCCATTTTTTAAGCCCTCCTGAAAAGAATGAGCAAATCAATAATTTAATCAATCTTCTGGTTGACTTTAAAAAGATAGATGATAATTTATTTACGGATTACAATAATGCCAAATCTCTCGCATTTTTTCAATTTCATCTCTCTGAAAATAATGATTATGAAATCTATCTTAAACCTGGTTACTGGCAACATATTAGCGATGAAAACTATCCTATTTACTGGTTAGATAAATTGGCAGTTAATGAGTTAGTTGACACTTACAATCGTTTTAAACCCCTTGAAATTCCTACTTTATATCCTAATTAAAAATGCCCAACTATGCCTTAATTATCAAACAATGGTTTGAGGAAACGTTTTCCACCCCTTTATTTAATATAGGAGGAGAAAATATTTCTATCTTATGGATAGTGCAAGCAATAATGCTGTTAATTTTGGTTAGTCTTTTAGCTAGAGGAACCAAGCGATTTTTGAAGAATTATTTATTGGTTTTATTGAAAATTCATGAAGGAACTAGAGAAGTTATTGCAACCTTAACTGGTTTGGGTTTAGGAACATTAGGGTATATTATTGTTTTACAAGGGTTAGGATTAGACTTAGCGTCTTTTGCTGTGGTTGTAGGAGGGTTAGGGGTTGGTATTGGGTTTGGGTTACAAGAAATTACCAAAAATCTGGTCAGTGGGTTAACTTTATTAGGAGAAAGTAAACTAAAAGTTGGAGATTTAATTGAATTTCAAGGTCACTTAGGATACATTCAAGAAATTTCTTTAAGGTCTACTGTTATCAGGACATTGCAAGGATCTCAATTAGTTATTCCTAATACAGATTTAACCAGTCAACCAGTAGAAAATTGGAACTATGAAAACTGTCACGGGAGAATGGAAATATCCATTGGTGTTGCTTATGATAGTGACCTATTATTGGTCACAGAATTATTACTAGAGTCAGCTTTTTTAGAGGAAGACGTCTTAAATGATCCCTCTCCAAAAGTTGTATTTATTGAGTATGGAGATAATGCTTTAATTTTTCAATTATGGGTTTGGGTTACTAATATTGAACACCGTGAGTGTATTAAAAGTTCTCTCAATTTCATTATTGAATATAAATTTCGTCAAGGGGGGATTTCTATTCCTTTTCCTCAACGAGAGTTATGGTTAAAGAATGTGGAGTCTCTCCCGTTAACTAACGTGAAAACAGTTTCAAATGAACAAAGTGTTTCCTCTCATATAACGTTAAAAGATTCCTTAAAAAGTTTTCATTGTTTTCAACACTTAAATGAATTAGAATTGAGAAAATTAATTGAAATTGGTAGTCGTCGTTATCTAAGAAAAGACGAAACTTTTATTCATACAGGAGAATATGACAGTCATTTTTATATTATTTTATCAGGACAAGTACAAGCGATTTATGAAACTAGAAAAGTGAGTCGTATTCTCTTTACCTTTAATCAAGGACAGTATTTCGGAGAGTTACCTTTATTATTAGAAATTCCTTATCCAACCACTATGGTTGCATCAAAAGATACCCATTTATTTCTACTCGCCAAAACTTGTTTTCAGAACCTTCTTAATCAATATCCCTATTTAGCACAAGAAATCGCCTCAGAATTAGCACAACGTCAAGAAATTTTAGACGACTATCAAAACAGTTTGAAAGAAATGGGTTTAATTGACGATGAATCCCTCAAAAATCCTGTTGTTTGGATTCGTGAAAGATTAAGTCAGATTTTTAGTTTATCAGGATAGCAACTTCCGCCAACATTCTCTTAACTCTATGATGTTAGCGGTATCGCTTACCTATTGTCTCCATAGGATTATCTACTGTTTAAAGCTGATGGAGTCTTAGCAGAGGAAGAAGACTCCTGTTGGAGTTGACCGAGAACAGATTGCATCTGAGGTGTGGTAAAAAACAGTTGTGTATCTTTGACTAATTTTTCCCCCCAAAGATTATCTATAAGGTGTTGTACTTTCCCATAGTTGCTATCTAGTTCAAGGGCATTTTTTCCAAGTTCCAGCCCTTGTTCTTTTTGTCCTTGAACGTATAAAGCTACCCCTAAAGCCAGTTTAGGTTCCGCTTGTTCGGGATCAATTTCTAGGGCTTTTTCCCAATGTTGGATCGCTGCTTTAATATTTCCTTGTTCGTACTTAATTAAACCAATATTATTGACTGCTGGCCAAAAATCTTCTTGTTGATTAACTGCTTTTTGATAGACAGCGATCGCATCCCCCATCCGTCCTAATTTAAAATAAGCATTTCCTAAATCAAACTGCGCCGATGGCACATCGGGTTTCATTTTTAAGCCTTCTTCTAATTCTGTGGCTGCTTGTTTATATTTCCCTTGTTGAAAATAGGCATTTCCTAATGTAAACTTAATACCCACCTCTTTAGGTTCTAGAATCAGAGCTTTTTCCAGCGCGTCGACCCCGGGTTCTATCTCTTGCTTGATAATGTATAAAGTCCCTAAAATAAACCAAGGTTGATACTTACTGGGAGCTAACTGAGTCGCTAGTTTTGCTCGAGCTAAAGCTAAATCATGTTGTTGAAACCGTATGAGTTGGGCTGCTTCTTCGGCCACTTCTAAGCCTTGCTGTTCCAGTTGTTCTCCGTTCAGTTGAGGGGTATAAGGTAACAGCATTTGTCCCATTACAGGAATGCTAAACTGCCAAACTCCCACACCCACTAATAAAGAAAGTAACCAATTACGTTTAGACACAGTTTATTCTCTAAGTTCGTTTAACATCATTTATCTTTCCTAGTGTAGAGGAAAAAGATCCCTTTTAGCCTTCTCCTCTCCCCACACTCCCCACACTCCTCACACACTTCCCCTCTCATCCAACCTGAGATTTTTTATATTCAATCAAGGTCGCCGGCTGGCCTTGCCATTGTTTAAGCCAATATTTGACTTGACCGATAATCTGGGGGAATTTACCTAAGATGCAAAAGAACGCGTATAAGCGACTCTGGGCCGGAGTATCACCACAAGCACAGCGATACTTATAGATACGCCATCCTAAGAGCAAGTAAGCCACTAATAACAGGAGGCTTAACCCCCAGGTCCACCAAGCTAACCCCAACGCCGTCACAGGTAAGATCACTCCCCACAACCAATTACTGATGCCCTGGCGTACCATATATCTTTCAGGGGTTAACCCGTACATCGCCATACCTTCAGCGATCGCCCAACCACTGCGAACCATCCGCGACCACCATTGGCTAAACTGGGTCATATCTGCATCATGGGTGGTCATATCTTCGTCTAAACGCCAAATTTTCCAACCTTGGCCTCGCAAACGAAGGCACATTTCCGGTTCTTCTCCACAGATTAAGCTGTCGTTGAAGCCGTTGACTTGTTGCAAGGCTTCAACCCGCATCAAAGCGTCACCCCCACAGGCATTAGCTTCTCCGATAGGGGTATTCCATTCCATATCAGCTAAACGGTTATAGGGGGTTGCATCGGGAAACTTTTCCCGTCTTCGACCACAAACAACGGCTAGATCCTTATGGGTTTCTAACAGTTCTCTGGCTTTTTCTAACCACCCAGAAACAAGGGTACAGTCTCCATCCATGAATTGAACATAGGTGAGGTCTGGGTGTTGTTTCATTAGCCATTTAAACCCTGTGTTACGTCCTCTGGCGGCGGTAAAGGGGCGATCGTTGTC
>JASJBX010000090.1 GCA_030066295.1 Crocosphaera sp. | reverse complement strand
CTGTTAGATTCGATTATTTACAAGGGATTGCTTTAGTCGATTATGAATCTGAGATTAAAATGATTTTAGATTCAGTCTGTGAATTACTACCCATTGGTGATTCTTGGTCATTACTAAATAGATCCTTATTCCTCGGTTAATCATTTACAACGGCGTTTTGTTCTATTAGAGGTAAATTATACGGGGGTTATCGTCGTGAAGAGACAGGATATAAAATCCTATTACAAATTCCTGGCTCCTACTTACAAAAAGGATTTACACTTCTCAATAAAAACATTTATCCAGACTTTTCCTTATCGGACTTTTCACAAGTACCTGGGATTTATGAATTAGGCTTTAGAGCTTCAAGAGGATACAGAGGAAAATTAGAACCTAAGCTGGTAACTATTGATTTTCTTTCACCATTACCCATTAAAGAGAATAAAGATTATTTTCTTATTATAGGAGCTAAACGGTATAACTTTCAACCTAGCAATGGATCACTAATGAAAGGGGTTAAAGTCTTCGCCATTGACCCAATCACTCAGGAAGATTCAGAAAACTATCTAGGGTTACAAATATTAGAGACATCGATCTCAAAAGCAAAACTTGCCAGTTTTTCTCAAATTCCTGGCTACTATGACTTAGCTATGGAACAAGTAAGAGGACGTAATGGGGATTCAGTTTATAAAGCCATTGCTGCTACCTTTAAAGATGCTTATTCTTTTAACTCCTCTTCAACTCCTCCCTCAGTTCCCACTTCTTCGTAATTGCATATATCAGTATTTATTGCACCCATGCAACAAGTGTGAGTAAATTACTTGAGGTTTTTATGACATTAGAAGAATCCGTTAACGTTTTGGACTTATTAATCTCTGTCGTCAGCAGTTCGTTAATTACAATTTATGGAGTCGCGTCTATCTTTAAAGTTGTTAAACTGTTTCTTACTTTTTAAGAGGTGCTTATGATTTGTATTGATAATGTCATGGTTTGTGACATCAATAGCTTCTCTACTTCTATTCAACAATTAGGATTAAAACTAATTTTAAGTCCTTCCTCTTTACCTAATCCTTTACGGTCACAAAGTTGCTTGACTACCATTTGTCTTGAGTCTACTGGCGCCGGTTTATTATCTGCCTTAACTCCTCTCATAACTAAGTTAGCATTCATGGTTATGCTTTGGTTGATTTTGCATCTTTTCTACTCACTAATTCCTGGAGAACTTTAATCATGTTTGAATTAGTAATTGCCTTTGGTACTTGGTACTGGACTAGCAAAGCTTGGTTATGGGTTTCTCTTATTTTAATGATCCCTATCATCGCTTGGCAAATTATTAAGAGAATGCCCAATAATTCCCAATTAAATAAAAGGAGAAAATCTCGTGCTAAACGTCGTTAATCGCTTAATCCCTTTTCTATTATCTACTGAGATTGATTTCAATTCCTTAGATATTCCCACTCCTGTTCAGTTTGTCAATGATTACTTTATTGAAAATATCCAGGATGATTTCGTTGTCTATCTCTCTGCTTTGGCTGCAGTGACTATCATGAAGAAATTAATTAATTTTTAGTTATGCGCTGTTTTATTGAGGTTATAAATAACGAATCGGTCTGTGTTTGTGGGGAGTTTCAACCAGATATTAATAAAGATCCCTGTTACCAGCAACTAGGGGGACAGTCAGGGGTCGACTTCGCTCAAAACTTGTCAAATCAAGCTCTTAATTATTTTCAAAGTTCTGGAATCCTCTCATTATTTGCTCTGTCTGTGTTGATTTCCTTTAGTCTTTCTAGGTTTCGATAATGTATTACTTTTCCACTGCTAATACTTCCTCAGCTTTTCAGGAAAGTATAGAAGATATCCAACAAATGCCTCAATTCTTTTCTGATTCTATTAACTGGGGAATTGATGCTTCATACGCTGCTTTTGGTTTTATTGTCTTATTATCTTTAGCTGTAAAAATGTTTGATAGAAAATAGCCTTTTCTTGGTGATTAATAGGGGTTCAATTCCCCTTAAAGGTTTGCCTTTATCTTCCCTTGGGCAAGGATACTAATTACTCTTTTAGGAGATCAAAATGGTTCGTAATTTATCAATTCTTCAAAAAAATGCGGTGTTGAGTCTTTTGGTGGCAGTTGCTGTCGTTGGGGTGGCAACTAAATCCCAGGCTCAAACGTTTGATGAAGAAGTCGAAAAAGTTAACACTATGTCTGACACCATCGCCGGTATTGTGGCCAGTATGACTGATGTGACCATTCTTCCTATGGGGATCGGGGCTAGTATGCGAGTCTTCCGTCATATTGTTCTGGCTAATGTTTAGGTTTTTCGAGTTGTGATTTTCATTTAGGTAGGTTTATTTTATGGGTGGTTACAAAGTTAGATTAATTGTTTTTTGCTTAATTGTTGGCTTATATCTTTCTTTGAGCCACCCTTTTTATCCGGCGTTGGCTCTTCAAGAAGGGGATAGTTTAGATGGTAGTCAAACTGGTGGTGGTGTCGGTGGGAATGAAGGTGGTTCTGGTTCTGAAGAAACCCCAGATATAACCATTGAAACTGAAATCGGACCAGAGTTTAAGGAAACGGATTCCGAAGAAATTGAAGCCTGTTCTCTAAATGTTTTCGCTAATAAGTTTCCTTTAGATTTTGTTCAAGCTCCTGTTCTTGGAGGTAAGCGAACTTGTCCAGAGTTGACTATGTTTGGTATGACTCATGAGGCTTGTTTTATTGTCGATGTCTTTGAAAAGATTGAGCCGGGTATTCTGGCGGGTATGTTCATTTTAGCTATTATTTCTTTATGATTGATCTTCTTTTTTTTCTCCAAACGCCTCCCCCACCTCCAACTCCTTTAAGTAGTATGGGTTACTGGGTTTGTGGCATTTTAAATAGGGTTGTCGCTTTCCTTCCTTCTTCTCCTGTAACGTTAGCTGATTTATCAGAGCAGTTAGCAGAATCAATCCCTTTTATTGGTTCCTATTTAATTTATAAAAGCTTTACTAATTTATCTACGGTGTTAAGTTTAGTGGTCTTTTATAAAATCTTTGTTGTTCTTCCTGGTAAGTTTAGTTAATGATTGATTGAGGTTAATTATGTTATATATTCCTCCCATTTATGGGGTTGTCGGTGAACAGGGTACGGGTAAATCATTTAGTGCGATGAAAACGGTTTTACCTTTTGCTAATTTAGCAGAATATGATCTCTGTATGAGGGATTATTATCTGAGGAAGATAGGATGATCTTTGACATTTATAATTCTTTTGGTTCTCATATTGGTTATGATGAAGACTCTGATGCTCACCATTATTTTGATTTAGAAGTGTTTTCTTCTGTTAAGTCTTCTCGTTGGGTAGATTCTCCTCTTTCTTCTGAGGAAATAGAAGAGATTAAAGATCGTCTTAATTTGATTATTGCCCATCAGGAGGTTAGGTAAGTATGTATAAGAAGTTAATTTCAAGTTTATTAATTATGGGAACTGTTTTCTCTTCTTCTCCTGTTTTCTCTTCTTCTTATGAGCCTTTAAAGTATCCTCTCTTTGGTTCTTGTTCCCGTTATCGATGTTTTTTTCATGGTTCCCCTCTTAGTGATAATGGTTTTTCTGATTTTGATACTTCCTATCTCGATTATTTTTATCACTTAGCTAGGTCAAATAAGATTACTTCTAAAGGTTATCCTTATCGAGCTTGTAATTATCGGATTGAACTTACTGCTCGGATTGATATTTATTCTCCTCGTGATAGAAATAGGGATGAAAATCTTGGAGCTATTGATTCTGTTAAGATTCATTATAAGTCAGATGGTATTTTATCCAGTGGTTTTTCTCCTATCAATTACAGACTTTTACTTGGTACTCTTTTTGATTACGGTCCTTATGTTCCTTCTTTTTCTTCTTCAGATCCTCCTTCTGTTATTTTAAATGATATGAAACGTTTACTTAATCAAATGGTTTCTATGAGGACTGATGACAGATACACTGTTGAAAATTTTAGCGTTTCTGGTACTGTTTTAAGCCCTAGCAGGTATTATTATGATTATGGGTGTGATACGGTTCCTATTGATGTTCAACCCCAGACTTGTCCTAATTTGGTCATTCGAGGATTACCTTTTATCCGAAATACCATAACCTGCTATCAAAAAAATCGGTGATGAGATGATTTAAAAGACGGGACTTGGATCTATTCTTTAATTACTTAATTATCTTCCCGTCGTTAAATTATCCAGCCCGATTTTTGGCGTTAATCTTTCTCTATTTATTATCTATTATTTATGTTTGTCGAAATTGTTCATCTTGTTTTATCTATTGATGTTATTATTGCTCTCTGGAATATGGGTTATAAGGATACCAGTAGTAAGATTTTGATTACTGCTTTTGTTTCGGGTAATTTCATTTTAGTTCATTATTATAAGCAATTATTTCAGCTTAAGATTAAGGAGGTTATTAATCGTGAGGTTGAGGTTCAAAATACTTTGATTGACAACCATCAAAGGGTTTTAGATGAGCTTAAGGAATCTAACTGGGATAAGTTGAATGCTAAGCAATCAGAGCTTAGTTTGTCTCAACAACAGATCCAGCGTTTACAGTCTGATAATGAGCGTTTACAGGAAATTCTTGATAGTATAAATGCTCGGTATTACTCTTTGGTTGATAAGCTTGGTTCGGTTCTTGATGATCCTAACTCTGATTCGTTAAACTCATAATTGTTATGAGTTTGTCTTAAAAGTTTACTGGGGATTCTTCTAACAGACGTTTAGGTTTAGTTCTTTCTCTAAAACATTGTCAACTAATTCTTTAGCTTTTCCCAAAGATAAAGGAACTCTGGATAACCATTTAATTGATGACATTAATTGAAGATTTTTAGCTGTATATAAAGCACTATCAGCAACAATCATTGTCTCAAAATCAATCATGGATTTATATTCAACCGCTATTTCTCCAAAGACAACTTTATCCTGTTCATTGCCGTCAGCCACTCTTAAAAATAAGGGAATTCCACCATCTTCACTCACGATTAAATCAATAATAAATTGCTTTAAATCTGGTCTATGATCACGAGAATAACCCTTTGTTATAGTAATTGGGGCTGGCTCTTCACTTTTTTCTTCTTCTTGTTTTTCTTCTTGTTTTGAAGGGATTAAGTTATTGCTTAAATACTTCCCATGAACGGAAAATGAAGAGGAATTTAGGTGAGAAAAGTTAGTTAATAGTTGATAGTTTTGAACAACAGCTAAAGCGATCGTCAGAAAAATTTATGACAAATCTTTTTCATAAAGTTTGTCCATTACTCTGCCAATCTTATCATCGTTTAAATACTCAGCTTTGATGCCCTCTCCTAACAAGTGTTCCGTTGCTTTATCTTCAAAAAACTTTGGGAATAAATATAAAGGTTGAGAGGTAAATCCTAATCCATTGAGAATAATTCCTTTCACCAATTGACCTGATGTTATCAATTCTCTAGGATCAGAGCCAACCACTTCATTGATAATTTTTTCGAGACCAATATCATCAACAATTCCCGCAACTAATCCCAAGTGGTTGATATTTTTAATCTCGATTTCTTGTGATAAGAACATCAGAAAACAGTTGAACTCAACTGGATCTGATTATACCTTTTTTTAGGCTAATTGTCCACAGTCACTCCTTATTGTTTAAAAAGAATTGAAAACGAGTTAATCCTCAAACTTTAATACAGTCAGCTTGAAATTATGTCTTGCAACCCCGAACGTCAGTTCATATGTTTTCTCACTAATCCCTAGCGGGGTTCCAAGCCATAATTTTTTATGGGACAAGAGATGTGCGGAATGTGGGTCAGAAAGTAGTAGAAATCGCTTGCACTGGACAAGCAGGAATACACTGTTCACAAACAATACAACGGGATCGTCTAAAAGTTAACTTAAAGGTTTCAGGATCAAGCACTAATGCTTCTGTAGGACAGACCCCAGTACATAAACCACAGTCCACACATTGCTCTTCATTAATGCTAATTTCACGACTGGCTAAAGAAACGCCAATTTCTTGCGCTTGCATCCACTCAATGGCCGCTTCAATGGCATCAATATCCCCTAACAATTCTAACACTAATTTTCCGACTTGGTTGGGGGCAACTTGAGCGCGAATAATATTAGAAGCAATGTTAAAATCTTTGGCTAAACGATACGTTAATGGCATTTGTACCGTTCGCTTGGGAAAAGTAAGGGTAACCCGTTTTTTCATAATTAAACTTAAATCTCGTCGACTATTTTAACATTTTTTTAGGGAGGATGATCAACTGTATACATTAATTCGTTTGATCTTAGCCTTATTGAAATTTTTGATTTCATCACAGCACCAAAAATATGCTACTATATTAGCAAATTAATTGATGAATAGAACATAATGGAAATCTATCCTAGCTTAGTAACACTAATTGCATTATCCGTGTACTTTCTTATTACCCTTAATGTAGGCCGTGCTAGATTTAAGTATCAGGTTCCTCCCCCTGCAACTACAGGTGATCCTAATTTTGAACGGGCTTTAAGAGTTCAACAAAATACTTTAGAACAGATGATTTTCTTCTTACCTTTATTATGGTTATTCTGTTTCTATATTGATCCCATTTGGGGATCGGGAATTGGAGGCTTTTGGATTCTTGGACGTATTTTATATGCAGTAGGATACTATCAAGCTGCGGATAAAAGAGGGGTCGGTTTTGCTATTAGTTCCTTGAGCAGTTTGATCTTATTAATTGGATCTTTAGTAGGTATAATTTTATTTTTCATTCAATAATTTAACTCGCCCTTAAAGTCAAAGAAAATAAACATCTTTTATTATAACAGAGATGTTTATTTTTTATACAATAATCCAATTCATCGAAACTCAAAAATGCAGCCATTATTTATTGTCTTAGAAGGAATTGATAAAGCAGGAAAAACAACCCAAGCAGAAAAACTAATTGGCTATTTAATTAAGCAAGGAGACGCAGCCATTATTAGTTCTGAACCTACAGAAGGAGTCATTGGTCAATTAATCAGAAAAGCGATGCAAAACCAAGTCTTTATGATTAAAGATCAAGAGAAATTTGATGAGCAAATGGCCTATTTATTTGCCGCAGATAGACATTATCATCTCTATAATGATCAAGACGGCGTTTATAAGTTAATTAAACAAGATCGTTATCATGTTATTGCCACTCGTTATTATTTTTCTTCTTTAGCTTATAATGCCAATAATCAAGAAGAATTTAACTTCGTTTATGGATTAAATCAACGTTTTCCTAACCCTGATTTATTAATTTATCTAGATATTCCTCTCGATGTTGCTTTATCTCGTCTTGAGAATGCACTCTATAAAGAAGTCTATGAAACCAGAGAAAAATTGCAAAAAGTTATAGATAATTATCAGCAAATTTTCCAATCTTATCAGGGTCAACTATTAACCATAGAAGGGCAAAATAGTATTGAACAAATACATCAAGAAATTGTAGCTTACCTTGAAAAATATTTTAGTTGACGTTATACTGAGAAGATAATCTATATTATATTTTTATGAATCTCAATTTTAATCTTTCCTATTTACCAGAAAATACCCTGAAAGGATTAAAAATAGCTGATAGTCGTTGGCAAGCTTTACGCAATAGTAAGTTAACCCCTCCAACTGTCATTACTCAAAGTCAAGAAACTTTAAACGAGTTTGATGCAGATATTATTATTTGTGGGGGAACGTTAGGTATTTTAATCGCTACCACTCTACAAAAAAAGGGTTATCGGGTTACCTTAATTGAGAAAGGAAAATTAAGAGGAAGAGAACAAGAATGGAATATTTCTCGTCAGGAACTCGATACATTTGTCGAACTTGATTTATTATCAAGTCAAGAATTAGAACAAGCGATCGCAACGGAATATAATCCAGCAAGAGTGAGTTTTCATAAGGGATATGAATTATGGGTTGAAGATGTTTTAAATATTGGAGTTGATCCTGTTTTTTTGCTAGAAACCCTGAAGCATAAATTTCTAGAAGCAGGGGGAATACTATTAGAAAATATTCCATTTAATTCAGGCGAGATTTATGATAATGGAGTGTTAGTCAATGCAGGTGAAACTAGCTTAAAATGTCGCCTACTGATTGATGGAATGGGACACTTTTCTCCTATTGTTCAACAAGCAAGAAAAGGAGAAAAACCCGATGGTATTTGTTTAGTGGTTGGTAGTTGTGCTAAAGGTTATACCAATAACGATAAAGGGGATTTAATTGCTTCATTTACCCCCATTTTAAACCAGTGTCAATACTTTTGGGAAGCCTTTCCAGCTAGGGACGGAAGGACGACTTATCTATTTACTTATGTCGATGCTCATCCTGAGCGGTTTAGTTTAGAATTCTTCATGGCAGAATATTTAAGATTACTCCCAGAATACCAAAACATAGAATTAGATAACTTACAATTTGAACGATTTTTATTTGGATTTTTTCCTGCTTATCAAAACAGTCCGTTAAAAATGCCTTGGGATAGAATTTTACCCATTGGAGATAGTGCTGGTAGTCAATCTCCTGTCAGTTTTGGAGGGTTTGGATCGATGGTTCGTCATTTAAAACGCTTAACTTCCGGGATAGATGAAGCCTTAAAAGTTGACACTTTAGAAAAAAATTATTTATCTCTATTACAACCCTATCAACCTAATATTTCAGTGACTTGGTTATTTCAAAAAACCATGAGTGTTGGGTTTGATCAAAAGGTTTCTGCTAATCAGATTAATCAGTTAATGAGTGGGGTTTTCCAAGTAATGGATGGACTCGGTGATGATGTTTTGAAACCTTTTTTACAAGATGTAATCCAATTCCCGGCCTTAATGAAAACTTTGCCTTTAGTTAATCCCAAATTAGTGTTGCCTATCTTACCACAAGTTGGTGTAAAACCCCTTTTAGATTGGACAGTCCATTACTTTAATTTAGCTATCTATAGTGGTTTATATCCCTTGGGAAAATGGGTTCAACCTCTAACAGAAAACCTATCCCCACAACAACAATATTATTATCATCGTTGGTTAGATTCCTGGAAATATGGGTCAGGAGGGGATTATAATAAAAATTAGGGATAAAATAAAAGGTGAAATCATGAAAATTCTAGATCATAAACAGGTAAGGTATTGTAACTTAGTTCAGCAGGAAGAAGAGACAACTCAATATTTACCTGGTTTAATCTTTAAAAATAAACTATTTATTAAAGACAAACTTTTCATTCCAGAACAACAAAAAGAGGCACAAGAGTATGGAAAAAAAAAGTTTTTAGAGAATAAAGGACAGATAGAATATCTATTGTTAGAAGATGTTACAGGATTTATTATTTGGAAAGAAAGTAACGAAGTAGAATTATATACCAATGGAAAGAAAAAAGACCAGTTAGGAACCATAGACTTAGATCAACTAATTCAAGAAATAAGAAGTGACAAGGGAGTTACAATCAAGAATCGTCGCTATCGCCTTAAACTCTATCCTCAGTGTTTTATTGGTAGTGAATTAGTAGATTGGTTAACGAAAAATTTATCAATTACTGTAGAGGAAGCTGTTAAAATAGGACAACAATTAGTTGACAAGAAAATCATTCATCATGTTCACAATGAACATCAATTTCAAAATGATTATCTCTTCTATCGATTTTATGTTGATGAGTAATTCATTGATTTGTTAACCTATAAATAAGAGAATAAAGAGAAACTTTTGATTGACTATGCAATCTTTTTTACAAGAAACCAGTAAACCCGATCATCAAATTAATCTAGCTAAAGCAGCGTTAATCTATGCAAAGTATGAATATCCTAAGTTAAAGATACAAGACTATTTGACAAATTTAGATAGAATTGCCGAGAAAATAAGATATAAATTATCTCAAAAATCCTATCCTCTGAAAGTAATAAAAACCATTAATCAGCATTTATTCCAAGAGTTAGGGTTTAGGGGTAATACAAAGGATTATTATGATCCTAATAATAGTTACTTGAATCAGGTTATTGACCAAAAAATAGGTATTCCCATCACTTTGTCTGTCATCTATTTAGAAATAGCAAAACGTCTTGATTTTCCGATGGTTGGTATTGGAATGCCAGGACATTTTATTATTCGTCCTGAGTTTGAAAATGTAGGTATTTTTGTCGATGTTTTTAACCAAGGAGAGATTTTATTTAAAGAAGATTGTGAGATTAAGTTACAAGAAATTTATCAACAATCTGTCACCTTAGAAGAACATTTTTTAACCCCTGTCAGTAATCAGCAAATTTTAGGAAGAATGTTGACAAATTTAAAATATATCTATCTCAATCGTCAAGAATATCCGAAAATGTTAAGAATTATCGAATTACTGCTGCAATTATTTCCCAATCATCCCATGGAACTCCGCGATCGCGGCTTACTCTATTATCAACTACGACAGTGGGAAAAAGCAACCAGGGATCTACAATTATACCTATCCATTTTACCCACTGCAGAAGATGCTGCAACCATTCGTCAACTCCTGCAACAAATGCGCTAAACTAATAAGCAATTATCCCATCTTAGTTACCCATTATAAAAGCTGTGTTTATAAGTGTTGTCATTCCTACTTACAATCGTAAACCCATTTTAGAAAAATGTCTGAACGCTTTAGAAAAACAACAATTCAATGATGATAAAATTAGTAATTATGAAGTGGTCTTAGTTGATGATGGATCAACCGATGGAACCCTAGAATGGTTAAAAGAAAACAAACAAGACTTTCCTCATGTTGTTTGTTTTTCTCAAAATCATTTAGGTCCGGCTGCAGCTAGAAATTTAGGAGTAAATAAGGCAAAAGGTGATATAATTGTCTTTATTGACAGCGATTTAGTGGTAACCGAAACCTTTTTGCAATGCCACGCTGACGCCTTGATTAAGGGAGAGAAGAAACTAGGAAGCGATCGCTTGTTTACCTACGGGGCCGTGATTAATACTTGTAACTTTGATGATCCCACATCTGAAACCTATAAAATCACCGATTTCTCTGCTGCTTATTTTGCCACAGGAAATGTCGCCATTGCCCGAAAATGGTTAGAAAAAGTAGGACTATTTGATACAGGGTTTCAACTCTATGGGTGGGAAGATTTAGAACTAGGTGTGAGATTAAAACAGTTAGGTTTGACCTTAATTAAATGTCCTGAAGCTGTGGGTTACCATTGGCATCCCCCTTTTAATTTAGAACAAATTCCCAACTTAATTGATAAAGAAATACAACGGGGAAGAATGGGGGTTTTATTCTATCAAAAACACCCAACCTTTGAAGTTCGTTTGATGATCCAAATGACCTTATTACACCGTATTTTGTGGGGAATTTTATCCTTAGGTGGTAGATTAAACGAACGAACTCTGTCCCCATTATTACAATGGCTAATTAACCAAGGAAAGCCTCAATTATCCTTAGAAATTGCCCGAATTTTTCTAAATTGGTACAACGTGAAAGGTGTCTATTCCGCCTATCGAGAAATGAAAGAAAGTTTCAACAATTAAGTAATTGTCAGAAGGGCCAACAGCTGTTGACCCCTCAATGATTGCTTAATTTTTAATTTTTCAAATAGAAATTTTGGGGAATAATTTGGATTTTCTCCCAAGCTGTAATCGCATGATAAAGGGTTTCTGCTAAAACCGTATTCGACTTTTCGTTTAAGTGAACCGTATCGGTAAACATGGGGGTGGGAAAATTGGAATTACTTTGATAGAAATTGAGAACTTTTACATTTTTAGGATAAGCATTTCCGAGTTGTTGAGTGGCTTTAACGAACTCTTTATAAGCTGTAGGAACCTCTTCCACGTATTCCTTTCCTAAGCGATCGCGGATCGCCTTTTCATCAGAAGAAAGCTTTTCCAGGGGACGAGAGGTAATCTCAGGTTGAACCGCTAAAACCACAGGAACACCCATTTTAGCCGAGAGTTGAATTAACCGTTTATGGTTTTCCCGATAACGGTCTACCCGGCGTTTTAATTCGTCTTTATTATCAGGTAAATACTGCTTTAATGCCTTACCATCTGTATTAATCGGTAAGCTGGTATCCACCGCAGGACGGGTATTTTTAGCCGGATTCGTAAAAGAATTATAAGTTCTCACTAACCCTGTATTTTTTATCCATTCATCAGCCGAAAAATTCAAAGAATTCTTAAAATGTCCCTTCGCATCGGCCAAAAATTCATCAATATGAGGCACATCGCTGTGTGACTGACTACTAGGTAACATTAAGTCCCCATACCCATCTAAAACCACAATTAAATCCGGTTGATAGGGGAGAATTTTTAAAGCCAATTGAGACAGTTGATTACCCGAAGTATAACCCGGAACCGCCGCATTAATCACCCGATAATTTCCTTCCCGAATTTTAGGGGGTAACTGCATCAATTTTTGTCTAGAAGGAACAAAAAAGGGAAAAATATCTGGACGATAGGTAGAGGGGGAACTTTTTTGTTGTTGAACCCGTTGTTGCAGACGGGCTTCTAATTGATGAGCAATGGTACTATTATTATTAGGATTTAACTGTCCAAAGGCCGTCGAACCCCCTAAAATAAAGATACGGATTTCGTTTTTCGGTTTAGCCACAGGAACCGGATCGTTATCCCGTAACCCCTGTTCATTGATGTAGAAAAATTCGCTTTTTTGGGGACTAACCAATTCATAACCCGTCGTTGAACTGCGCTGCATCACCAGGTTACCCTGATTTTTTAACCCCTCGATGGGTTTATCCGTAGCAGTACGAAACTGTAACTTATAGGCTTCGATCATCGGAGAAGTCCCTTTGCTGGTGTCTCCCTTTCCCGTCATGCCCAGATAGGTTTGGGCGAGAAACTCCGAGAGAATGATTAATACCGGCAAAGCGATAACAATCCCCCATAAGGATATTTTAGGCCGTGTTTTTCCATTATTATAATAAGAACTTCTGTAATAAGAACCGTAAGATCGGGTTTTTTTCGGTAATTTCAGCATTAAATCGTTCCTCTGTAAAAATAGGTTTACAAAATTATTGGTCAAACCTTAGCATTGAATAGGACAAAGAATCCACCGAAGATATTTAAAAGTGGTTTCTACTGTAAATTTACTGATTCTTTAGTTTAACCATCATTTGGAAAATTTATGGCCTATAAATTACTATTTGTCTGTCTGGGTAATATTTGCCGTTCTCCCTCCGCAGAAAATATTATGAACCATTTAATCCAAGAAAGAGGGCTAGATGGGCAGATTGTCTGTGATTCAGCCGGAACATCCAGTTATCATATCGGGGCTTCTCCCGATCGCCGAATGCAAGCGGCGGCAGCCCGTCGGGGCATCAAATTAGTGGGACAAGCCAGACAGTTTGACCCGAGTGATTTTGAAGCCTTTGACTTGATTTTAGCCATGGATCGTTCCAATTATCGGGATATTGTCCAATTGGATCAAAATAAAACTTATCAAAACAAAGTTCGTTTAATGTGTGACTTTGCCACCCAACACAAAGATAGGGAAGTTCCCGATCCCTACTATGGAGGGGAAGCCGGCTTTGATCACGTGATTAACTTATTATTGGATGCTTGTGACGGGTTGTTAAAGGAAGTTTTAAGCGATGAATGAACAAATAATTGCTGTGGGTAGTAAAGTCTCTTTAGTCAGTCAACCCCCTTACTTGAAAACCGCCGATCCCATGCCCATGTTACGACCCCCTGACATTTTACAGGTTGGGGATGAAGGCATTGTGATCGATCGCCGTCCTGGGGGGTATTGGGGGGTAAAATTTGCTCAAGGAACGTTTTTGATGGAAAGTCAATACCTTGCCGTTGCCACTACCTAGGAATCAAGTGAACTACTGTACTAACTGTGTTGACCCCGACAGTGTAATATTTACTCACTTTTTTCTGATTTTTGAGGCTCAACCTTTGGCCGCTTTTTCTCGGGTTGAGGACGTTGTAAAGAAATGTCTTTTAGTTGTTCTTTATATTGAACCGGGGCTTTGAGAATCGCTTCTTTAAATAAGGTTTGAGCCTCATTTTCTTGGCCTTGTTCTCTGAGTAACATTCCTTTGGCTAATAGGGGACGAAAATCATCTTTATCCCCTTTTATAGCCTGATCATAAATGACTAAAGCCTCATCATATCGTTCTTGTTCGCCGTAAATTTCCCCTAAGAGTAATTGTAGAGAGGTTAGATTAAAAACACTTTGGGATGCTGACTCTTTTGACTGTTCTGTGATGGCTTCATCTAAGGTATTCTGCACTAAATTAATAGCATCTTGAGAACGGTTTTGTTCGAGGTACACATCCACCATTCCCTTTAAAGCCCGCATATCCCCAGGATTGGCTGCTATAATTGCTTGATAGGTATTGAGGGCTTCTGCATAGTTTTTCAGTTGTTGTTGAGATTGAGCTAACAAAATACCATAGTCTGGTTGTTGGGGGTTAAGTTGGGCTAAACGTTTTAATGGGGCGATCGCCGCTTCTAAGTCTCCTTGTCTGAGTCTGGTTTCTAGGAGTCCTAACAGAGCATTTTCGTTGTCTGGTTCCCTTTCTAAGACCAATTGATACCCTAACGCTTCATTTTCGAGTCTTGTGGTTTCAGGGGTAACTAAAGACGCTTGTTTTCCTTGGCTGGCCTGAACCATACTGCTGACAATAGGGAGAACAGAAAAGGAAATTAGAGCCAGTAACATTAATATTAAAGTAGCATAAATCCAGCGACGGTTCTTCGTTTTAGAGCTTTTCATATCGAGTTACACAATTCAACATTAATATTCCTATTTTAAAGGGGTGACGGAATAAATAACAGAAAAAGTTAATTATTACCCTCAATAATTAGGACATATAGCTAGTCTAAATGAGTGATGAAAATTTCCTATTCCCCGTTCCCTGTTAAAAAGTTCCCTCCTCTCAACAAGTATGTTCACGACTCAAATAGACTAGCTATAATACTATTATGTCGACCTTCCTAGGGATTTAACACTGTGTTTTATCCTCTTACTATTCTCACAACCAAAAGCTGATTGTTATATATAACCAATAATTTTGAGCCGTCTCTTCTTCAAGGGAAGGAATGACGAGTCAACCCAAACTTTTGAGAGAAGAATGATATTGTTGATTCATTGGTCTGAAAATGTCTGTTATTTTTTCTCTAATTACTGCTTTGCTTGCTTTGTTAATTGCTTTTCAAACTCCCGGTTTAGGGGGAGAAGTGCATCAAAAAAAAGTGAAAACTATTGCTTTATTAATTGGCTGTTTAGCTGTCTTGTCCTCTATTTATAATATCCTCTTTCGCTTTTTAGCTTATTTGGCGAGAAACTCCACACTTTGTTTTCAATCAAAAATAATTAAACAAGTGTGGGATGAATCGCCAGTGACTTGCTATAATGGCGAACGAAGTGGGGCTGGGCGTGTTCCTCACTATAAAATGCCGTAGTGGGAAAGAAAGAGTACCATGAAGGAAGTTCAAGAAGGATAATTTCCGCTTGAAGCCTACCCTCTACGAATGTGATTGTATGGAACGTCACTTACCGAAAAATTAGGGGTTTAAAGCCCCGCCGTTTACGGCGTATAGTTAGGGAAATTTATGTTAGAATGTCGTTGGTTGAAATCCCCGACCCCCTACTGCGTAGGCTAGAAAATTCTAGAGGCAAAGCGTTCCGAGAA